>JAEEXY010000024.1 GCA_016288005.1 Lachnospiraceae bacterium | reverse complement strand
GCGTACTTGCGCTCGGACTGCTTGAGAGGATAAAACTGAAGCAGGACAGGGCGCAGCTTCCCGAGGCAGATAAGATGGCGGATGAGAAATACAGGATCGGTATCGTTGCATTCCTTATGCCCATCCTTTACGCGATCGTTGACTCGCTCGGAACCTTCTTTGACGCGTTCTATCTTGACGATATCGATGCTACTCCTCTTGTCAATGTTACCGAGGAGACCTTGGAGGATGTTGCGAATATTTCCTACGAATTCACCTTCCTTATCTGCGGCGTGATCATCTTTATTTTCCTTATGATCAAACAGGCTGCGGAGATGAAGAAGCGCAAGGATAACGGTACCACAAAAGAAAATGCGGCGATGAACACACTCAAGGGCATTGATGACGAGGATGATGAGGCGCTTATGAAGGCACTTGCCGATCTGGACGGAAAGACAACCGTTGCATCCGGCAAGGACGAGACCGTTGCGGCCGCAGGCGAATTCATACCTTTAAGGCTCTCCGATCAGGTGAGCAGGATACTTGCAGCGGTATTCGAGACTGCCGGACAGGCAACATATGTATATGCGATGAGCGGCAACGGCGTTGTAGCAGCTCCCATGATCGCATCCTACAGCATTATCTCGCTGATCCTTTCGAGGATATTCCTTAAGGAAAAGCTGAACGCAAAGCAGTACATCGCGGTGGCGGTGGTTATCGCCGGAATCGCTGTACTCGGCATAGCGGAAGGTCTTGCGGAATAAGCAGGATACGCAGGATAAAGCCTTCTTGACATCGGAAGAAAAAGCCATTATACTATCATTTGTCGCGCAGCCGGGGAGTCAGCGGTGCCCTGAACCTGCAATCCGCTACAGCAGGGGTGATGTTCGGCAGAGGGTGGGGCGTGTTGCGCAGCCCCATATAAGTGATGTTGACGTTTGGGTCTCACACAACAGGAACCCGTGAACCGTGTCAGGGTAGGAATACAGCAGCACTAAGCGGTGCATTCTGTGTGTTGTGAGGCAGCCTGGACCGAGTTAACTGTATGGGTAACGGCGATATTTTTCATTCGAAGCAGAACGCGCGGCTTTTTTGTGCGACAATTACAGTTCTCATAATGGGCATCTTACGGGTTTTTCCCGTGAGATGTCCTTATTTATTGCGTTTGCGGAAATGTTGTCTTATAATTGAAAATGAATAAATGTGAGCAGTGGTAAGGTTTAATAATCATTTTTGTGTATTGACCGGAGAATACTCTTATGACTTTAAATTCAACCAATCAGGTATCGGCGGGGACTGTGATCTTCGAAGCGGGCAAGGCGGACGGATGCATCTATATGGTGCTGAAGGGCAAGGTCGTGCTGTCGGGGAGCGGCGCCGGGATCGTCATGGGCGCGGGCACCCTTCTGGGGCTCGAACAGCTCCTCGGCAGGTCGTGCTCATATACCTGCAAAGCGGTGGAAGACGCTTCGGTTTACGCGGTTTCGGCCGATTCGGAGAAGGCGCTTTTTGCGCTGCTGGCGGCAAACAAAGATTATAACGGGATCACGGTGTATAACCATGCCCGTCTGATCTCGGAGCTCTCAAAGCATAAGGGGAAGCTCGCCGAGTGCGCAACGAGCCTCTACGAGGATCTGAAGGCATTTAACGATGAGTTTTTAAGCACTGCGCAGAGAAACGGCTGCAAGACCGAGATCATGGCGCATATCGCGGGCATAGAGCCTTTTTCGCCGGAAGTCGCCGAGCATCCCGATACACAGACATTACTGGAGTATTCGAAGATCCCTTATGAGTCATTTAAGAATTTCTACAGCTTCAGCTCGAAACTCGCGGTCGAAGAGATGAAGCGCATGACAGTCTGCGAGGACTCGCTGCTGCAGGCATGCGAGGAGACGGCCGATTATGTCGAGGAACTGTACATGATCCTGGCAGGCAGCGAAAAGAGCCTGTTCAGGAGCCTCATGGGACTTGCGATCGATCTTAAGAAAAAAGGCGCCGACGCTTCGGTGATCGACGATATGATAACCGCATGCAGGGAATACACCGATCTCGTAAAGCAGCTGATCGGCAGCCAGACCCTGCGTACGTGGCGGGTAGATGAGGACAGGCTCGCGGAGATGTTCGTGGCGTACATGGGCGGCGGCGATTTCCGTGACGAGAACGATGTGGCGGGAGCGGCCGTGGAAGGCGCGCTCGCGAATATGGTCAATTCCCTGAACAATTCATTCAGGCAGATCACGGACTATGCGGGCTATCCCAAGGAAAAGGCCGAGGCCTTTGCGGAGCTGCTGAAGCAGTTTGCGGAGCTTCCCGACAAGGCCAGCACCGACGAGGCCGTCAGAAAGCTCAGAAAGGGCCTTACAGAGCATTATTATGCCGTATATAAGCTGGCTGCGCTCGAGTCGTTCAACCAGGCGACCGTGCCGAAGGCCGTTGAGATGCTGCTGGACCTCGGATTTATCAGCGAAAAGCTGATCACACCGGAAGAGCTGGTACAGATACTTTCACTGAAGAAAACCTCAGTCGATTCACCCTGCAGGGTATATTCTATGTCGGAGTGGCTGAGGGCCATATACAACGAAGAACAGGAGCCTTCACGAAACGATCTCGGACAGGACTACGCCGAGGCACTGCGCGAGCAGCGCAAATCCGGCGCGATCTCCGAGGAAGAGGCGCAGGAGCTCCTTTCGGACCCCGTCAAAAAGCTCGAATACGAGATCAACAATGTCATGGTCCATGCGAACAGAGTCGTAAACGGCCAGCTCTCGATCTTTGTACCGTTCCTCTATTCGGAGCAGCTCTCGGGCGACATCGAGAGGGGCTACATGACCTCGAAACGCCTGAATTTCGCGGTCGAGGACCTTACCGCGATCGATTTCTCGGTATTCTGCCGCGAGGCGCTGTTTGTCGATGAGGAAAAGGGCATTGAGCGCGAGTACGAGATGAAGAACGTTTACCCGAACTTCGTGATATATCCGATCGCGGGCGAGAATGTGGTAATGTGGCAGGAGATCACGGGCAGAAAGCGCGACAGCGAGGGCAGGTTCTTTGCGCCTGCGTTCACGTTCGCGGGCCTTAACGATATGCTGACGCGCGCGTTCGGTCATTTCAGATGGGCGCTGTGCAAGACGATACAGGGCGTCAACTGGAACAATATCCAGGTGCGCTCGCTCACCGCGGAGTATTCGGATTATATCCAGTTCTACAAAAAGAACCACGATCTGTCCGATGAGTGGAAGGAAAAGGTAAAGCTGCAGATACAGCGCGGAAGAAACAATCTGCGACAGGTATTCACGCTCGATTACGAGGCGTGGATCAAGGCAGAGAGCACGGGCTCCGTGCGCCTTAACAAGGTAGTGCGCGAGATCCTCGCGACGTATTGCCCGTTTGCGGCGAACATCCGTGAGAATATCTGCCGCCAGCCTATTTTTGAAGCTGCATTTTCAAGGAGCAACAGAGAGCGCGGCAAAAAGGTCCATGAGCTGGAGCTGCGCCATAAGGCGCTCGAAGCCAAGGGTATCGAAGTACCCGAGGAGCTTGTGCGGACGCTCGAATTCTATAAGAGTCTGTAATGCGGCAGTGATTTGGAGCGGTTATGCTTGAAGTAAAAAACGTTATCAAGAATTATCACGGAAAAAGAGTCGTGGACGGGCTGTCCTTCAGCGTGGACAAGGGGCAGATACTCGGGATGATCGGCGCGAACGGCGCCGGCAAATCGACCTGCGTATCGATGATCGCGACGCTGATAAAACCGGACGGCGGGACCATACTGTACAACGGCGAGGACATTGTCTCGAATCCGCGCGCGATCCGTTCAAAGATGGGTTTTGTGCCGCAGGATATCGCGCTGTACGAGACACTTTCCGGCATGGACAATCTACGTTTCTGGGGCAGGAGCTACGGAGTGCCCGCAGCAGGGCTCGACGCGGCGACAGAGAGAGTCTGCCGGATCATCGGCTTTGACCGTGATATGCTGAAAAAGCGTGTCAGCGAGTATTCGGGCGGCATGAAGAGACGGCTGAACATAGGTGTCGCGCTGCTGCATGAACCCGAGCTGGTAGTGCTCGACGAGCCCACGACGGGCATCGATATACAGTCGGGCAGCCAGATACTCGAGGCCATAGAGAGCCTTAAACAGCAGGGGACGGCCGTTATATACGTCGGCCACTATATGGAAGAGGTTGAGAGGATCTCGACGCATCTCTGTGTGATGGACGGCGGCAAATGCCGCGCGTTCGGCGCAAAGGACGAGCTGCTCGGGACCCCGGAGGGAAGGATCACGCTGACAGAGCTCTATAACAGGCTCTGCGGGCAGCGGTAATGTAAGAGGAAGAATTAGGAAAGCAGGTGCGGACCGGTGGAAAGATACAGGAATTTTATCCGTCTGGAGCAGATGAAAGAGAATATCAGGGCAGGCAGGAACGAGGAGGCCCTGAAGCTGGCTGACTGTCTCAGTCCGTCCGCGGTCAGGAGCAATTCGGACCTTACGATAATGTCCGATCTGTATCTGGAGAGCGGCATGCTGGCAAAGGCGGGAGAGTGTCTCGACGAATTGTATTCACGCAAAAAGACGCGCAGCATCCTGATGCAGCTGATCAATCTTTCGGTACGCCTGAAAAAGGTCGAAGAGGCGGAGAAATATTATCGCGAGTTCAAGGCGATGGCGCCCGATGATTTTTACAATTATATCTTCCGTTACAGCATAGACAAGATCAAGGGCAGGAATTACGACACCCTGATCGAGCATCTCGAGAAGCTCAAAGCCACGGAATACATCGATTCGTGGGCGTATGAGCTCGCGAAGCTGTATCATAAGGCAGGCAGAAAGGATGACTGCATCAGAGAGTGCGACGATATAGTCATCTGGTTCGGCGACGGCGAGTACGTGGACAGGGCAAAGGCCCTGAAGGCATATTACCTGGGCGAGCTCTCGGGCGTTATGCATGCGGGTAAGGCAGAACGGAACAGGGAGCAGGCCGGGACCGAGGCAGAGACTGCGGCCGCGCAGGATGCGGACGACTCCGGAATAGTCGAGATCATAGGCAGCGTCGAAGAGGCTGCGGCTTCGCTTACCGGGGACGAGAGTGACGACGATATGGTAGTTGTTCCCGGGGAGTCCGCGGATGAGACAGCAGAGACTCCCGGAACTGTCGGGGAAGATAACGGCACCGAAGGTTATACGGAGTCCGGGGAATATACCGGGGCAGAGACCGTCCGTGACGACGGATATGCAGAGCCCGCGGCAGCAGAGGCCGGTGCGGCTGGCAGAGACGATGCGGAGCGGGAAAACGAAGAAGAGTCCGACTTTGCCGAGGAGCTCAGGGACTTTGAGCAGGATACGGACGATATCAAGATCGCGGATGAAGTATTCGCGCAGATAGAGGGCTATGAGGGCGGCTACATCGAAGTGGAGCCCGTGGATGTATCGGGAGTATTTAACGACGAAGACTTTGGCGATAACGGCAGCTCAGCCGCGAACGCTCCGGCTGCGGACATGAGCCGCGCGGAGTATGAGCCTGCGGCGGATGACGTCATAGAAGAAGATATGGAGCTCGAAGAGGACGAAGAAGAGCCTGAGGCAGCGGAGGATGTTGAGTCCGAAGCGGCAGAGGACGGAGAGCCTGTCGCTGAGACATATGAGGCTGAGCCGGAGGATGATGCTGAGAACGGGGCAGAGTCCTACGAGGAGTCTGAGGCAGAGACCGGGGCAGAGTCCTACGAGGAGTCTGAGGCAGAGACCGGGGCAGAGTCCTACGAGGAGTCTGAGACTGATACCGAGGCAGAGGCAGAGGATGACAGGACTACGGATGCGGCATTGAACGCGGAGGCGTCCGGTGAGGAGTCCGGAGCGGAGACTGAAGCCGAAGCAGAGACAGAAGAGGAACCCGAGGCCGCGATCTCAAAGGCCGAAGAGCCGGAGCCCGAGCTTATGCAGCATACGTTTAAGGGCCTCGGAGGCGCGAAGATAGCGGCTGACAGCCTTCTCGCCGCATTTCTCGACAAAAAGGGCATGCAGCTCGAGGATTACTTCGGATTTTTCGCTTACCAGCGCGATATCAGGGGACAGCTCATCAAGACTCTCGAGATACTGCTCAATCCCCAGATCAAGAATAAGTGCCTGATCGTTTCGGGCGAGCACAACAGCGGCAGCAAGACCATTATCAAGGGGATCACAAAGATACTCTACCAGAACGGCTTCTTAAAGAACCCTCAGGTGGCGTTTTCCGAGGCGGAGAAGATCAACGCGATGAGCCTCGAGGACAAGATGGAGCGTCTGCTCGGATGCTGCCTGCTGATCAACAACGCAGGAAAGCTCTCTGCGGATGCGGTCGCAAGACTCCTTAAGGCCAATGAGAGATTTGCGGGCAGGACGGCGGTGATAATCACTGATTACAGGAGTGAGCTTAACAGACTGCTGAAGGACCACAGAGAGATAAACAGCATGTTCCCGCAGCGCGTGCACATACCGTCATATGATATGGAGGACATGGAAGACCTGCTGTTCGTAAGGCTGGCAGAAAACAGCTGCAATGTGGAGAAGCACGCTTATCAGCTGATAATGAAGAAGCTTAAATCGATCGTCAGGGAAGTGCATGAAGGAAGCCTTGCCGAGGCAGACCGCTTTATCGGCGGCGTGATCGACAGCATGGAGACCAGGAACGCAAAGAAGCTCCTGGCCGGCGGCTTTGAACAGGTTAAGAGCAACGACCGTACTGTGATCGCTGCGGATGTAACAGAATAAGGTTTACACAACAAATTCGAGGTCGATCTCATTCTTGAGATTCTGGCCTCCTTTTGATTCTACCTTTTTTGTAACATGAAGAGTATAATTCTCACCCGAGGCATAGGCCTCGGTAGGTTCGATCTCGATCGCATGGAGATCGGGATTGTATGAGATCTTGGTGTCGACCAGAGTACCCTGGCTTGTATACACCATGAGATTGTCGTTATTGACCGTGGCGGGGTTTAACGGGATATTGAATACGATCCTCCAGATAAACTTACCCGTGCGGAATTTAAGGTCCTGCTTGACCAGACGCTTATCTTCTCCGGAAACGTTGACAATATTGAGATAATTAGGCATCTGTTCTGATCCTTTCTTTCTAAAAGTAGGGCTTTGCCTTCGCGAATATTATACAACGAAATCGGGAAAAGTAAATACAGGATTGGGCATTCTGAGGGGTTTACTTTTTCTACTGTTGTGTTATAATTGTTTTAACCATAATTTTGACATCTTTGTCTGAATTATGTCACGCTGATCATTAACTCGTTTTCGGAACGAATCATATAGAGGTGGAAAATGGAACAATACATTATCAAAGGGGGCCGCAGCCTTGCCGGTGAAGTTGTCATCAACGGGGCAAAGAATGCGGCGCTCGGAGTTATTGCGGCAGCAATAATGACCAATGAGCCTGTTATCATCGAGAACCTTCCCGATGTGCTTGATATAAACGTTTTGCTTGATGCCATCCGCGAGATCGGTGCGGTGGTTGACAGGATCGACAGACATACGGTGAGGATCGTCGGCACGATCAACAGCGTAGAGGTAGACAACGAAAGCATGCGCAAGATGCGCGGATCATATTATCTTATCGGAGCGCTTCTCGGAAAGTGCGGCAGCGCGCAGGTTCCGCTCCCGGGCGGCTGCAATATCGGCAGCAGGCCCATCGAGCAGCATACGAAGGGCTTCAGGGCACTCGGTGCCGACGTGGACATCAGCTTCGGTATGGTTAACGCCAAGGCAGATAAGCTGATCGGAAACCATATCTATTTCGACCTGGTTTCGGTAGGCGCAACGATCAACGTTATGCTGGCTTCGGTTCTTGCGGAGGGTCAGACCATCCTCGAGAACTGCGCAAAGGAGCCCCATGTCGTAGATGTCGCGAACTTCCTCAACAGCATGGGCGCCAACATCAAGGGCGCAGGAACCGATGTTATCAGGATCCGCGGCGTTGAGAGCCTGCACGGCAGCACCTATTCGATCATTCCCGATCAGATCGAGGCAGGTACATTCATGCTTGCGGCTGCGGCCACACACGGCGATGTTCTTATCAGGAACGTTATCCCGAAGCATCTTGAGGCCATTACGGCCAAGCTTCTCGAGATCGGCTGCGAGGTTACAGAGGACGATGACTCCATCAGGGTTATCGCGAATAAGAGACTCGGAAATACACAGCTCAAGACACTCGTATATCCCGGATTCCCGACGGATATGCAGCCTCAGATGACTGCGGCGCTGGCATTCAGCGTTGGCACGAGCATTGTTACGGAGAGCATTTTCGAGAACAGATTCAAGTACGTAGATGAGCTCACCAGAATGGGAGCGAGCATTAAAGTCGAAGGCAATACCGCGATCATCAACGGTGTGGAGAAGCTTACCGGAGCTACGGTTTGCTCACCTGACCTTCGCGCGGGCGCGGCACTCGTTATTGCGGGACTCGCGGCGGAGGGATTCACCATTGTTGAGCAGGTTGAATACATAGAGAGAGGCTATGAGCACTTTGAGGTTAAGCTCAAGGAGCTCGGAGCCATGATAGAGAGAGTCGAGGACAGCGATACAAAGGCTATCCAGAAGTTCAAGCTTAAGGCGGGCTGATATTAAGATTGTAAAAAATAGGTGCCTGTCACCATTAATGGTGACAGGCACCGTTTTATTTACAGCATCGCTTCGATATACAGGCGGTTCTGCTTTGACAGATCGATGTAATCACCGTCGCTTGTCTGGATCAGAGGCTTTGAGTAGCAGAGCTTGTTGATGTAGACGATGGTGCCGACCGTGCCGTCGTTTAAGCGGACATGGGTGCCCATGTAACTCTGGGTGATGTTTTCCATGAATACCATCAGGTACTTGGGATCGAAATGCGAGAGACCCTCGCTCTCAAACATGCGCATTACCTCGAAAGGACACTTTGCCTTGCGGTAGGCGCGCGGGCTCGTCATAGCCTCATACACATCGGCGATCGCGACGATCTTTGCGAAATTGTCGATCTTGTCGGCAGTCAGGTTCATCGGATAGCCGCTGCCGTCGCAGCGTTCGTGATGCATGACCGCGCTGAGCTTGATGCGGTTGTCGAGGTCCTTGTCCTTGAGGAAATTGTAGCCCTGGACAGTGTGGCTCTCGACGGTTTTTTTCTCATCGGGAGTAAGTGGTGTGGTCTTGTCGAGGATCGACTTCGGGATCATCATCTTTCCGACATCATGGTAGAGACCGCACTGGATCAGGACCTGGATGTCCTTGTCGCTGAAACCGAGCCACTCGCCCTCAACGGCGCAGATCAGCGAAACATTCAGCGAATGCGCGTAGGTGATGTCGTCGTACTCGCGGAAGCAGTGGAGCAGGTCGAATACCTGAATGCCGGTACGGCAGGAAGCCCTCAGGTTTGTGGTCGCGGCGGTAAGAGTCTCCGTGTCGGCGATGGTTTTGCCGTCGAGCATCTTTTTGAACTCTTCCTCCATTACGGAGACGGTATTGTTGAAGGAACCGCTGTACGCGATGAACTCCGGGGTATCGCGGAGCTTATCGAAATAAGAAGGCTCTGCGCCCGACGGAACGGGCTCGGGCTTTGCGGGAGCCTCACCGTCCTCGACAAAGATACGGAAGCTGCCTATCATATGGAAACGCATACGGGCAATAGCCTTGTCCGTGAGCGCCGAGTTCTTGGGGACGATCAGCTGGTTGGCACTGTTGAGGATGTCCTCCGCGACAAGCATGCCCGGTGCGGCTTCGGTGATATTTATACGTTTCATATCCATGGGGGAAATACCTCCTGATGGTTATTCTTTGTGACCCAAAACCCGTGAAATATCGCGGGCAGTCGAAAGCAGCTGCGCAGAGAGACTCTCGAGACGCTCATCGGGCATCCTGCTCACCAGTGTGGAAACACTGAGGGCGTATTGCGGGGTGTCATGGTAATCGAAAACAGGAACGGCTATGCATCTGATGCCCAGCTCGTTTTCCTCGTTGTCCAGAGCATAGCCTCTGGTACGGATCAGTTCAAGCTCCTTTCTTAGGGTCTTAAAATCCGTTATCGTATAATCCGTCTTTTTCACTATATCGGAAGAATCCCATATAGACTTAACTTCTTCGGCGGGAAGATATGCGAGAATGACCTTTCCGACCGCTGAACAGTACATAGGGCGGGTGAGTCCGACCTGTGATGACAGGCGGAATGAGCGCGCCTTGACCGACTGGGATTCGAGCTTTTCAATATATAGAACGTTGCTCCCGGTCTTTTTGACAAAATGCACGGTCTCGTCGCAGGCGTTGCTGAGCTGCTCGGCGTAGGGCCTGACAAGACTCAGGATATCGGTGTTTTTAAGTATCTTTCCCGACATCTCGACCAGTTTGAAAGTAAGGGCATATGCGCCGGTCTGCTCGTTCTGCGTGACATAGCCCATGCTGATGAGCGATGCGAGGAGACGGTGTACGGTGCTTTTATGGAGCTCGAGCAGCTCACTCAGATCGATGATCCTCATGGATCCGTGATCCGCGAGCGCCTCAAGGATCGCAAAGATCCTGTCCGCGGACTGGATCGGATTGGTAGTTTTTGTATCCATTTCTGATGCTTCCTTCATAGATAATTCCACATTGTGAAACCACATTTTAATATTAGCATTAGATTATATAAAACACAAGGGTATATAGGGAATTCTTGACATTTATCGGTGTTGGTTATATAATCGAAGTATCATAGAGCAAAACAGAGTTTCACTATACGAAACGATTAAGGAGGTTACAAAATGAACGACGTATTGGTCAGGCTGGGCAAGATCGGCATTGTGCCCGTCATTGCCCTCGATGATGCGAAAGACGCGCTGCCTCTGGGCAAAGCGCTGCTGGCGGGCGGCATAGCATGCGCTGAGGTTACATTCAGGACAGCTGCTGCAGAAGAGGTTATCAGGACATTAACGAGAGAGCTCCCCGAGATGCTCACGGGCGCAGGAACCGTGCTCACGACAGAGCAGGTTGACCGCGCGGTTGCTGCGGGAGCAAAGTTCATCGTCAGCCCCGGACTTAATCCCAAGGTAGTTGAATACTGTGTAAATAAGGGTATCCCCGTTACTCCCGGATGCTCGACTCCCTCGGATGTCGAGATCGCGCTCGAGTACGGACTTGAGGTGGTTAAGTTCTTCCCTGCGGAGGCTTCCGGCGGCATCGCGATGATCAAGGCCATGAGCGCGCCTTACGGCGGAGTCAAGTTCATGCCCACGGGCGGCATCAATGCAGGCAATATCAACAATTATCTCTCATTCAACAAGGTGCTCGCATGCGGCGGCAGCTGGATGGTAGACAAGAAGCTTATCGCGGCGGGCAATTTCGACGAGATCACGAGGCTTTCGAGAGAGGCCGTTGAGACCATCCTCGGCTTTGAGGTGGCTCATGTCGGCGTTAATCTGGACAGCGAGTCCGATGCTGCAAATACAGCGGACTGCTTCGCAAAGCTGTTCGGTTTCGCCCGTAAGGACGGCAACAGCTCCATTTTCGCGGGCAGCGGCGTAGAGCTCATGAAGTCAAAGTATCTCGGCACCATGGGACATATCGCGATCAGGACAAATTCGGTTGAGCGCGCGATGTATCATCTCGAGCAGCGCGGCGCGAAGTTCAACGCTGATTCGGCCAAGAAGGATGAAAAGGGCAACATCAAGGCCATCTATCTCGAGGGCGAGTTCGGAGGCTTTGCGGTACACGTTGTTCAGAAATAAGTGTGTTTTCAAAAAGGAGGACAGATCATGAAAAGAGTGGTTACAT
Organism: Lachnospiraceae bacterium; assembly: GCA_016288005.1. Classification (GTDB taxonomy): domain Bacteria; phylum Bacillota; class Clostridia; order Lachnospirales; family Lachnospiraceae; genus RUG11977. The sequence continues at coordinate 28,332 of JAEEXY010000024.1, read as the reverse complement.
TCGGCGAGATCATGTTAAGACTCGCACCCGAAGGATATTATCGTTTTGTACAGGCCGATAAGTACGGCGCTACCTACGGCGGCGGTGAGGCCAACGTAGCAGTTTCGCTGGCAAATTTCGGCGTTGACGCGGCATTTGTCACAAAGCTTCCCAAGCACGAGATCGGACAGGCAGGCATCAATTCCCTCCGTCAGTTCGGCGTTGACACCGACGACATCGTTCGCGGCGGCGACAGAGTAGGCATCTACTTCCTCGAGAAGGGCGCGAGCCAGAGACCTTCGAAGGTTATCTACGATCGTGCGGGTTCATCGATCGCGACTGCATCGCTCGATGATTTCGACTGGGACGACATTTTTGAGGGAACCGACTGGTTCCATTTCACAGGCATCACACCCGCTCTCAGCGACAACTGTGCACAGATCTGCTTAGCGGCGTGCAAGGCAGCCAAGGCAAAGGGCGTTACGATCAGCTGCGACCTCAACTACCGCAATAAGCTCTGGAGCAAGGAAAAGGCCGGACAGGTCATGGGCGAGCTCATGCAGTACGTTGACGTATGCATCGCAAATGAGCAGGATGCCGACGACGTATTCGGCATCAAGGCATCGAATACTGACGTTACCACAGGCAAGGTTAACCATGAGGGCTACAAGGACGTTGCAAAGCAGCTGGCTGACCGCTTCGGCTTCAAGAAAGTCGCTATCACGCTGCGCGGTTCTATCTCGGCAAATGACAACGACTGGGCAGCCATGCTCTACGACGGAAGTGATTACTACTTCAGCAAGACCTACCGCATCCACATCGTTGACCGCGTAGGCGGCGGAGATTCGTTCGGCGCAGGCCTCATCTATTCCTGCCTCAACGATTACGCTCCCCAGGAGACCATCGAGTTTGCCGTTGCTGCGAGCTGCTTAAAGCACAGCATCGAGGGCGATTTCAATATGGTAAGCGTTGACGAGGTTAAGAAGCTCGCGGGCGGAGACGGCTCGGGACGCGTTCAGAGATAAGGAGAGGTTAGCATGGCAAAAGCATTTATGGACAGGGATTTCATCCTGAACAGCGAGACGGCGAAGATCCTTTACCACAATTATGCGGCAAAGATGCCGATCATCGATTATCATTGTCACCTGATCCCGAAAGAGATCTGGGAGGACAGGAAATTCAAAAATATCACCGAGGTATGGCTCGGCGGCGACCATTACAAATGGCGCCTGATGCGCGCGAACGGCGTGGATGAGAAGTATATCACCGGCGACGCTCCCGATAAGGAGAAGTTCTTCAAATTCGCGGAGACACTGGAAAAATGCATCGGCAATCCCGTATTCCAGTGGAGCCACTTAGAGCTCAGACGCTTCTTCGGATATGAGGGCGTGCTGAATTCAAAGACCGCGGAGGAGGTATGGAACCTCTGCAACGCGAAGCTTGCCGAGCCCGGATTTACCGCGCGCGGCATGATGAAGATGTCGAATGTAAAGCTCGTATGCACGACCGATGATCCCGTCGACTCGCTCGAATATCATGAGAAGATCAAGGCGGACGAGAGCTTTGACATCACCGTGATCCCCGCATGGCGTCCCGACAAGGTTGTTAATATCGAAAAGCCCGAGTTCGCGGCCTATGTGAAAAAGCTCGGAGAGGCGGCAGGCGTCGAGATCGCGTGCCTGAACTGCGTTAAAAAGGCACTGAAGAACCGCATGGATTTCTTTGCGGCGCACGGCTGCAGCGTGGCGGACCACGGCATCGAGTACGCGCCCTGCGTACCCACATCCTTTGAGATCGCAAATGCCGTATTCAAAAAGGCTTATGCGGGCGAGGCCGTTACCGCTGAAGAGATCGCGCAGTACAAGACTTATATCCTCGGATTCTTCGGTGAGGAATACGCAGACCGCGGATGGGTTATGCAGCTGCATTACGGCTGCAAGAGAAACAACAACGAGAGAATGTTCGCTAAGCTCGGTCCCGATACCGGTTACGACTGCATCTTAAACGGCGCTCCCGGACCGCAGCTGGCTGATTTCCTGAACATGCTCGACAAAGAGAACAAGCTCCCGAAGACTATCATCTACAGCCTTGATCCCAACGACAACGCAGTTATCGAGACCATCATGGGCTGCTTTCAGGATTCTACAGCTGTAGGAAAAATCCAGCACGGCTCCGCATGGTGGTTCAATGACCATAAGGACGGCATGGAAGCGCAGATGAAGTCCCTCGCCAACGAAGGCGTGCTCGGCAACTTCATCGGCATGCTGACCGATTCGAGAAGCTTCCTTTCATACCCCAGACACGAGTATTTCCGCCGCATCATGTGCAACCTGATCGCCGGATTCGTGGAGAACGGAGAGTATCCTTGGGACGAGGAGCTCCTCGGAAAGATCGTACAGGATATCTCATATAACAATGCGAAGAGATATTTCGGATTTTGATGTGTAAGACAAGGGGACGGAAGAACCGTCCCTTTGTCCTTTTTATCTCGCGCAGAACGGTGACTCGTAGAGCTTTCCGTACACGAAATGATTATATGATCTGCAGCCTGCGGCACAGTATTTTGCTTTGTCGCAGGCTTTGCATTTGCCTGTGAGAAGGTCGGGTGTGAATTTGCGGTTGTATGCGAAGCCGTCGGGGTTGTTCCAGATATCGGCGAGAGTCTTTTCGCGGAGATTCCCCTCGATAAAGCAGTCGTCGTACATCGATTCGCAGCCGCGGACATTGCCGATGCTGTCGATGCCGATGCCGTCGAGACCGGCGGTGCAGCCGCGGAAGGGGGCGCCGTTAAAATTGCCGCGCAGATAGGGCTCGCCCTCTGTATAGTAACCGATGTTGTGCGCGATGCCCATAGCGAAGGGCGCACTGTACATATGCATCTCGACAAAGCGTATGACCTCGCCGAAATCAAAGGCGTAATCGATGCCTGCTTTGGCCGCGTTGCCCATCGGAGAGCAGGCCTGGATCTGCCATGCGAAGATATCGAACGAGGAAACGATGGGGTAGAAGCCTTCGAGCTGAGCGGCATTCTCGCTGTTCAGCGTAGAAATCACGGAAACAGGGATGCCTGCGGCCGAGAGCATGTTTATGGCGCGGACTGCGCGATCGTAGCTGCCCTCCTGTCTGTATTTGTCATGAACCTCGCGGGGGCCGTCCAAAGACACGGCGACCGACTCGATATTAACCTCTTTAAGGCGCTCGATGTGCTCATCCTTGAACAAAAAACCGTTGGTGATGATGCAGGTCTTGATGCCGCGGGAGGTGAGCGCGTCTACGATCGCAGACCAGTCATTGCGCATGAAAACTTCGCCGCCTATCAGCGATACGCGGCGGCAGCCGAGGCTTTTAAGCTGTCTTGCCACATCTATGCATTCCTCGGTAGTGAGCTCATTCTTGCGCTTTTTGCCGTCTGCGGAAGAGCCGCAGTATTTGCAGGAAAAGCAGCAGCCGAGGGTGATCTCCCAGACGCAGTGCCTTAGGTTGAATCTCATGTGGATAATCCTCCTGAACATCGGTGATGATAAGATGACCCACCGCCTTTGGGTGGTGGGTACAAGCTTGTCACTGTATACGGTTAAAGGTCGACCATGATGATAAAGACCGGACATACAGAGACTTAATCCGACAGGATTGCTGTCGGATCAAGCCAGCATGGTCGGATTGGTCGGGGGCTTGGGGCCTCCGTTGGGCGGTTCGGGGCGCATTGTGCCGCATTCGCTGCAGAAACGGCCGTAATTTATATTGCCGCATGCAGGGCAGCGCCATGCTCCCTCGGGTATCTCTGCGATAGGGGTCTCTCCGCCGGGATTCATCTTAAATGTATCGGAAGGCGCATCGTCCAAGGGCCGGGCAATACCGTCAGGATCCTTACCGGAGAAGAAATCGGGGCCCGCATATACGCACATGAACGTCTCTGCGGGTGGCTGCTGGGGTGCCGCATAAACTGCCTCGATGGGAGGATTGAATCCGTTTTTGCCCTTAAAATACGCGGGGCCTGCATATACAAAGCCGATGGGGCGTGAATTGATGTTTTTGTCTGCTGATCCGTCGTCTGTCGGGCCAGCCGGGGCATCGGCGGCGTGGTTATCCGGATACGGAGCAGCATCGTCCGGCTCGGAATGATTGCCGGGGTATGATGTATCTTCGCGTGCCGCATAGTTTGCGGGATACCCTGCATCGCTGGCGGGGCTCAGGGCGATCTCATCGGGATCGTCGGGCTCGTCGAACATATCGGGGCCGTTGTATACGTCCTCGATATCCGCGTCTTCGCGCTGCTTATTATAGTATTCGGGTCCGGCATACACGCCTTCGGCCGAAGTCTGTTTTCTCTTTTTTTCGAAGTATTCCGGACCGGCATATACACATTTTGTCCCGGCTTTTTTGCGGAAATACTCGGGGCCGCCGTAAACCTTGTTCATGGGTGACGGCTTGAGCTTTTTAAATATCTTTTTGAAGAATCCCATAATGACCTCCCGAAAAACAGCGGCATAGCGCCGAAAGCAGCAAACATAAATAATAAAAGCAGTATCATTATAGCATAAAATGATACTGCTGTCATACTCCGTTAGGGGGATACGGGTTAAGCCTTCCCTTTGAAATTCGCGAACGCGTTTCTGATGTGCTCCGTCATGAGCTGCTCCGCGCGGTCCGCATCATGTGCCTTTATCGCTTTAAAAATACTGCGGTGCTCCTCGATCGACTTTGCGCTGCGTCCGGAAACTCCCAGAGATATGCCGCGCGCGCGGCGGATCTGATTGTGGAAGCTTTTCAGCATGGCGCAGAGGGGGCGGTTGTTCGAAGCCTCGTAGATGGCGTTGTGGAACTCGGAATCGAAGTGTCTGACATTTTCGGTGTCGGACTTTTCCGCATAAAATGACTGGAGCTCCACGGCCTGTTCGAGGCGGTCGAGCTGTTCGTCCGTGATATTCTCCGCGGCGAGGCGGGCAGCGAACCCGTCGAGCCTTAAACGGATGGCGTAGATGTCCTCGATATCCTTTTGCGATACGCCTACGACCACGGCACCTTTATTCTGGATATTCTTCACAAGCCCTTCGAGCTCTAGCTGCGTAAGGGCTTCTCTTATGGGCGTACGGCTGACGCCGAGCTCCTTTGTGAGACGGAGCTCGTTCAGCATGTCGCCCTCTTTATATTCACCGTTGATGATGGCCTGCTCGAGCGCGGCGAAAACGCGTGCGCGCAGAGACCCGGATTCGGATGAAGTCAGTATTTCTGTCATGGCATTCTGATATCGTACAAGTAAGATATGCTGCCCGGTCTGATAAATGGGCAGCTGCAGGTCTGATGATAGTCGGGACGGATATTACTTAATATCGATACCCGACGCGATCAGCTCGTCCTTGTAGAGCTCGACCTGCGCGATCATCTCGGGATCGGAGATCAGCGTTACACGGCCTTCTTCGTATTCCTTGTCGACCCAGGCTTTGATCTTTTCGACTACGGGGTGCTTTTTGCTGATGGCCTTGTCAAAGCTCAAATGGTAGCGGTTGTTGATCCAGCACGCGATGCCCGCAAGACCTGATGTATTGGTAACCGAAACGGAAGCGGGGCGGCCGAGGATCTTCTCTGTATCGAAGATGTTGTAGATCTCCTCGTCCTTGAGCATGCCGTCGGCGTGGATGCCTGCACGGGTAAGGTTGAAGTTGCGGCCGACGAAAGGAGTCATCGGAGGCAGATCGTAACCGGTCTCATTGACGATATAGTCCGCGATCTCGGTGATGACATGGGGATCCATGCCGTTGAATGTGCCGCGCAGGGACGCGTACTCCATGACCATGGCCTCAACGGGGACATTGCCCGTACGCTCGCCTATGCCGAGCAGCGAGCAGTTGACTGCGCCGCAGCCGTACATCCAGGCGGTGGTAGCATTTACAACACCCTTATAGAAATCGTTGTGTCCGTGCCACTCGAGCATCTCGCTCGGGAAACCCGCGTAGTGCTTGAGACCGTAGATGATACCGGAAACCGAACGCGGCAGCGATACGCCGGGATAAGGGATACCGTAGCCCATCGTGTCGCAGGCACGGATCTTGATCGGGATGCCGCTCTCGTCGGAAAGTTTGCGCAGCTCGGTAGCGAAAGGTATAACGAAGCCGTAGAAATCGGCGCGTGTAAGGTCCTCAAAGTGGCAGCGCGGACGAAGGCCGGCCTCGATGCATTCCTTGATGATGCCCATGTATTTGTCGAGTGCCTGACGACGGGTAAGACCCATCTTATTGAAAATATGATAGTCGGAACAGGATACGAGCACGCCGGTCTCCTTGATGCCGAGGTTCTTCGCCAGCTCAAAGTCCTGCTTTGAAGCGCGGATCCAGGTCGTGATCTCGGGGAATTCATAGCCGAGCTCCATGCATTTTACGGCTGCGTCGCGGTCCTTTTTCGAGTACACGAAGAACTCCGTCTGACGGATCATGCCCTTCGGGCCGCCAAGACGGTGGAGCATCTTATAAATATTAACCATTTGCTCGGTAGTATACGGTGTGCGCGACTGTTGGCCGTCACGGAAGCTCGTGTCGGTGATGAAGATATCCTCGGGCATGTCAGCCGGAACCTTACGGTAGTTGAACGCGATCTTCGGTACCTCGGTATAGGGGTAAATCTCGCGGAAAAGCTCAGGCTCCGGGATATCCTGCAGCTGGTAGGAATAAGGATCCTGCTCGAGCAGATGCGTGTTGGGATTTAATATAAGCGTGCTTACCCGTGTTGTTGACATGGCAGTCGACCTCCTGTCTGAATTGTAATAAATATACATTTCACTGGTTATTGTATACAATAATACAGGTATACGAATTTGTCAAGGTAAATTGTTAAAGCGGCACTGTTAACAGCCGATTGGTACTGTCTTTTTTGACGAAAAGGGGTTATACTGTATTTAATTATACGAGAGAAGGTTCCGGTTTACCGGGGCCTCATTGAAAGGAACGCAGTAAAAGGAATAATGGAAACGATTATCAAAAAAATAGATGCGGAAAATATGACGTCCGCGGATTTTAAGGAAGCAGCCGAATTGCTGAGGGAAGGCAAACTCGTCGCGTTCCCTACGGAGACGGTGTACGGGCTCGGCGGAGACGCGTTTGACCCTACGGCCTCAGCGAGGATATACGCGGCCAAGGGCAGGCCGTCGGACAATCCGCTGATCGTGCATATAGCGGATATCAAAGAACTGGAAAAACTGTGTGTGGATGTTCCCGAAGAGGCTTATCTGCTGGCGGATAAGTTCTGGCCGGGCCCGCTCACGATGATCATGAAAAAGGCGGACTGCATACCGAAGGAGACCACCGGCGGACTCGATACCGTAGCGATAAGGATGCCTTCGCACCCGATCGCAAGGAGGCTCATACAGGAAACGGGACTGCCGATAGCGGCGCCCTCTGCCAATGCGTCGGGCAGGCCCAGCACCACAAAGGCGGAGCATGTTATCGAGGACCTCAACGGCAGGATAGAGATGATCATCGACGGAGGTTCATCGGATATCGGCCTGGAGTCAACGATCGTCGATCTGACCGTGAAACCGGTGCAGATACTGCGTCCGGGATATATCACGATAGAGATGCTTAAGGGCGTCATTCCCGACATCGTCTATGACAAGGCGGTCTTAAAGCGTGAGAGGAACGATTCGATCGTTGCGCGCGCGCCCGGTATGAAATACAGGCATTACGCACCGAAGGGCGAGCTCGTGATCTTTGAGGGCGAGCCGGAGAATGTGATGAACGCGGTACTTGACGCGACCGAAAGAAAACTCGAAGAGGGCTATGTCGTGGGCATACTCGCGAGTGAGGAGTTTGCGGGTGATTATGTGGCAAAGATAAGCCGGAGATGGCCGGTGCTCGGGACAGGAAACGGCAGTAAGCGTGAACCTTACGCGCTGATCGAGGTTGTGGGATCGCGCGACAACGAAGAGACGATAGCCGCGAATCTTTTTGATAAGCTGAGGGATTTCGACGCAAAGGAGATACCCTATATCTTCGGCGAGTGCTTCCCCGGAGACAATCTCGGCGCGGCGATCATGAACCGGCTCGTAAAAGCCGCAGGGTATCATATAGAAAAGGTGTGACCAACCGCAGCATCATACCGGACGATGATCGGGTGATGCACGGAAAACGATATATTCTACATGTGTAGAAGAAATGGAGGAACTATGATAGCAATCGGAAGTGACCATGCGGGATACGGATTGAAACAGACGGTGATCCAGCACCTCGAGGACCTCGGGATCGCGTTTAACGATTACGGGACCTACAGCTCGATGTCATGCGATTATCCCGATTACGCCGAGGCGGTATGCCAGGCGGTAATGAAGGGTCAGGCGGACAAGGGCATCCTTATCTGCGGTACCGGTATCGGCATGTCGATGGCGGCAAACAGGCATAAGGAAATCAGAGCGGCGCTCTGCGACAACTGCTTCAGCGCAAAGGCAACACGCGAGCATAACGACGCAAATGTGCTCTGCATGGGCGCAAGAGTGCTCGGCGAAGGACTGGCGCTGCAGATAGTAGATACTTTCCTCGAGACGGAGTTCTCAAACGGTGCGAACCATGTACGAAGGATAGCAAAAATGTCATAAGGATTTTTGTGACGGCATTTGCATCGGGACCGCATAATAAAAATTTACGCAGAATTCACATTAACACTGCCTGAGATTTCACATTTACGTTATAACATGTTCTTGTGTTCGGCGAACACAATGGGAAGTAGACAACGCAATTTGAAAGGAGTGTTATTATGCGGAAAAAAATGATTACTGTGGGAATTTGTGTAGTTCTGACTTTGGCGCTTGTGTCAGCATCATTTGCTGAGCAGGGAAATGCGCAGGAAAAGATATCAAGAACAATCTGGCTATTAAAAACAGGGGAAAATGGAGTTGGATTTTCTTCGGAAAACAGTAGGAATTACGGCCCTGAAAGTTTTTGCATAACAGATGAGGGAATAGTAATACTTGACACCTTGAACAAGCGTGTATTGACAAGGGATTATAATGGCAAGGAAACAGTCCATGAGTTGATAAACGTACGTTATCCCAAAGACATATACTATTTTGATTCCTTTTATTACGTATTTGATTCATGGGGTGATTACGGATGCGTACAAAAATACACGCGCAATTTCATTCTTCTTGACGAGGTGAAGTTACCGAAAGAAATAAATGCAGATGCTTTTAACTCGTTTTATATCAATGAGAATGAGAGATTATGTATTAGAGGAAACGACAGTTCATACGCAGTTCTCGTTGAAGACTCTTCAGCAAAGCTAGTTAGAACCGGAATAGAATATATACGGAAGGATGACAATAATCTTACGGTTGCAACTGGAAAGAGTTCATGGAGTATCGTGTTTGGTGAGAATGAGTACGTCAGGTATTTATTAGAGAATAATGGGAATATGTACTATCAGAGGGTACGTATGGTTCCTGACTGTTCTGTGCTCGCCGGGGAAATTACTATAGAGGCAGTAGATAGCATGGGTACGTATCTTGGTGCGTATGCAGTAGAAAAAAATGAGAAGACCGCCTTGGCCAACAGATACTTTACTGTTTATGGGAACAAATGCTATTTAATGATCGTTACAGAGGAAGAGACAAGAGTTGAGGAAGTGTATTTATCATGTTACTTCAAGTCTGATATGGATATGATTGTGCAGGAGGCGTTGGAATACGAAAACAGAATGGAAGCGCAAATGGAAACAATCAGCGCATCGACAACGCGTACAGAAGCAACAAATCGAGCAAACAGCATGCTGTCTACTGCTTGGACACTGAGATTGGCTAATGCAACAATCCCGGCGAACATGAGCAATGTCGTATTACCCGACTATATACTGACCATAAAGAATAACGGTGAGCTGAATAATGGACAGACAAAGGCGATGAGCGGAATTCCGTATTGCTGGGGAGGATTTGACTCTCAATATTCATGTCCTACGTTTTCATCTTTGATGAATTCTAATAAAGTAGCGGGAAATGTTTCAAGCGCAAATGGAACACTTGTTACAGGTACGGCGGGATTAGACTGTTCAGGTTATGTATGTACGGTATACGGGTTAAGCAGCAAGCTGAATACGTCTGGTCTGGCAAGCAATTTGAACGTAGTAAGCAGTCAGAATAGTCTTCAGGCAATGGATTGTCTGGTTAAATCAGGACATCATGCAGTTCTTTTTTACCTTTGGGTAAACCAGTCTGAAGGGAAAATGGTGATACTCGAAGAAAACAATCCTGCGGATTATGATGATAAAGTAGCATATAGGACAAAATATATATCTGAATATCTTAATAATGGATATGTAATGCGTACCGGATGGTAAACAGGAGATGAAAACTATGCGCATACTAAAGGCATCTGTAATGCTTGCGTTAACCGCGATCGTTGCAACCGGCTGCCTTGGAGTAAGAGGCAAACAAGGGAGGCAGGAGTCTGAAACGTTATCTGTTGAACCGAAGGCACAGGGCGACGCATCTGGCGAATCCGACGCATTTGTTGAAAAGAACCCATACGAAGGCTGGTTTTCTATCCGTGTAATGGATTTGATCGATAGTACAACAGAAGCTGATAACAAGGCAGAGGTTGATTATGATGAAGACGGTGTCTTCGATGTAACAGTCCGTAAAGATACCGATGGGTTTAAAATAGGGGATGAGGTGTTTTACCCATTTGATAAATACGGAGGGTACAGTTGGACATATGATCTGCTGAGCTTCAGAATCATTGATCTGGATAAGAACGATAAGGCGAAAAATGCTTTTATCGCATATCTGGCTAAGGGATATAAGCAGGATGTTTTGCATATTGTTGTAGCGGAATTGTCGGAACAGTCTCCTAACGGGTTTATACAGACGTTCCGCGCATATAAGTATGACGACGGAGAACTTGATGACGTGATATTTTATTACGACGAGCAAGGAAGTGCATATCTGTCAAAAGCAGAAACATGCTTCGGACTGGCGGAATACACGATCAGAGACATACAATACGAAATGGTGGAATTGCAGACTGATCTTCTGATGGCGGATGGGGAAAAAAGGAAAGGCGACAGGATGCTGTCTGTTGTTGACGGGCAAGTTTTCCCGATAACCGGTGATAATTGTCAATATGTTTTGTCTGAGGACTGCCGGGTATATTCCGAAGCATCAAAGGATTCGGAAATGTGCAACCTGATACAGGGTGATGTTGAAGTAATATGCACAAACGGAAAAGACTGTTTTCAGATCAAAGACAGCAAGGGCAATAACGGGTGGATCTTTTATACGTATAGCGGTAACCCGCATGCATGTTGGATCTATAACGATATCTACTCTGAATTGTTAATGAACGCTAAGTGACTATCCGGATTGTATTTTTGCGGCAGGCGGGGGGGGGGAGAAGCAGGATGTCATTTATTTATATAGTTGAGGATGAAGAAAGCATTTGCGATATAGAAAGATATGCACTCGAAAAAGAAGGGCATTCTGTATATACTTTCGGATGCGCGCTGGATTTTTTTAAGGCATTGTCAACTCAAAAACCGGAACTGATCCTGCTTGATATCATGCTGCCTGACAGTAATGGCACGGAGATATTGCGAAAAGTGCGCAAAAACACTGAAACACGTAAAATTCCTGTGATCATGGTGACAGCAAAGAGCGCAGAGATTGATACGGTCAGGGCGCTTGATGATGGGGCTGATGATTATATAAAGAAGCCGTTTTCGATACTTGAACTTGTGTCAAGGGTTAATGCTGTACTCAGAAGAACCGAGTCACAGAAGAAATACGATACTCTCCAATTGGATGAGATGATCATTGATGAGTATAGAAGGCAGGTCATTCTTGACGGAAAAACAATCGAACTGTCATACAAGGAGTACGAACTGCTTAAGTATCTTGTACTTAATACCGGAATTGTATTAAAAAGGGATACCATTCTTGAAAATGTATGGGGACTTGACTGCGTAATCGAATCCCGCACGCTTGATGCACATATTAAGCAATTACGGAAAAAACTGGGGAGTTATGGCTATAGGATAAAAACATACAGGAATGTTGGTTACTCAATGGAGTAGAAAAATAGATAATATCGGTGGAGCTTAACATCTGTTTGCATTTGTGATGATAGGGTGAAATGCAGTGAGGAAGCGGATTTTTATCAGTATGTTTATTATAGTGGTTGTGACGGTTACAGCCATGACTGTTTTGGGGACGGTTTTAACTTATAAAAATACAAATGAAGAAATAAGAGGAGTTCTTGCGCAAACAGCATTAGTTATTGCAGGCTCCGGGTATTTCTCTATGGAAGAAGCAGGGGAGCAATCTAGGAATCTGCTATATGCTAATGATATAGTGCGTCTGTCGTGGATAAGTCCGAATGGAAAAGTTCTGTACGATAATTTTGCCTCGCCCGGATTGCTGGATGATCATATAAGCCGGCAGGAAATAGTTGAGGCGATGGAAAAGGGTACCGGAGAAGCAATACGGTATTCCGCCGAGCTTGATTCGGTTTTTCTGTACTATTCTGTGCGCCAGAACGATGGGTCATTCGTGCGGGCAGCAACAAGAATAAAAACGATCAGGAAAATGATCCTATCCGCACTGCCTGCATCAATCATTGCATCTTTATCGGTAGCCGCAATCTGTATTCCGCTGTCGGGTCTGCTCACAAAACGTCTGGTTGAGCCGATCATCAGAACAGCCGAGTCTTTGGATATTTCCAACATAGAAACCCCATATATGGAATTAAAACCGTATACGGATAAGATCCGGTCGCAATACGAAGAAATAATACGCTTTGAAAAAACACAACAAGAGTTTACGGACAATGTTTCACACGAGTTGAAAACACCGCTGACGATAATCAGCGGTTACAGCCAGATGCTTGAGGGCAAGCTGATGTCAGGCTCCGAAGAACGAAAATGGGCAATGGAAATAAGCAGAAACGCGGAGCGGATGAATTCGATCGTAAATGATACTTTGACGCTTTCTGCGTTGGGACAAAAAGATGGGCATAAATTCAACAGAATTGAATTAGATGCTATTGTTAGGCAATGTATAGATAACCTTAGACATCTCGCAGAACAAACTGATGTAAGCATTTCTTATGAGCCCGAAAAAATAAGAGTATTGGGAAATCCGGGCCTGCTTCTTGAAATGGTTCAAAATATTATGGAAAATTCCATTAAGTACAATAGAAGAGGCGGAAGCATATCGATCAGGCTATACCGGAATGAGGGCAGCCCCGTACTGCTTATACAGGACACGGGGATAGGCATACCTGCAGAGGAATGCGGTAAGGTTTTTGAGAGATTCTACAGAGTGGATAAAAATCGCTCTAGGAATACGGGAGGAACAGGACTGGGCTTATCTATAGCTAAGAGTATAGCAGAGCTGCATGATGCCCGGATAGATATTTACAGCGTACTCGGACAGGGTACATCGGTCAAGGTCATTTTCAGTTCGGAAAGCGAAGAGATGAAAAATGAAGAGGAATAAACTGGTTGTGGGCGGCACTGTTGGTTTTTTTGCTGCTATAATGTGTTTACTCGGAGCTCTGATCGGAAAGAAATACATCGCCGGAGACGGAGCTATGCTGTCACTGAGTGTGGAAGACAATGAAGTCGGATATCTGGTCGGAAATGACAGAAATTATGGCGCCGAAAGCTTTACGGTATGCGACGGAGCAGTTTATGTACTGGATACGATGAGGCAAAGGGTAATCTGCAAAAACCGTGATAAAACACTATATTACAGCTTGTCAGAGCTAAGCTATGCAAAGGATATTCTGGCCTGTGGTTCACGGTTTTACATATTTGACTCATATAACGGCGCCGGCAAAGTGTTTATAATGGACAAGGAGTTTAATACAGAAACAGTAATCCCCTTTCCGGAAAAAATAAATGCCGATGAATTTGACAGGTTTTATGTGACGTCGGAAGGCAAACCGGCATTGAACAAAAAAGGAGGACACTATGCACTGGTAATAGAAGATACGGATATGCGGCTGATCTCCTCGGGCATAGCAACCGAAAGGAAAAATGAGACCACTCTGACGATAAGATATGGTGAGCATCGATGGGATATAGAGGGAGACACGGACAGTATGGCAGAGTTTCAGGCATATGATTCCGGATACCTTTACTGCATCCTTATTAAACTCAACGTTGACGCAGATAACGGCTATTTGTCGGGAGAGGTGAGTGCCGGAAAAGTATCGGATGAAAACAAGGTAACGGGGCTGGAACAACTTGATATGAACGAGAACAGTACCAGGCCGAACCGTTTTTTCGGTGTATATGAAGGTAAAGCATACACTATGTATCAGGATAATAAAAAACTGATCATAAAAGAGCTGTTTACGGGTCAGGACTGACATAATCGAAGACACGGGGACGGTTCTCAGACACGGGGACGGTTCTTCTGTCTGCCTTAGTTCGCAGACAGAAGAACCGTCCCCGTGTCTGAGAACCGTCCCCATGTCTTGTCTTACTTATCGTAGGAGTCTAAGACTGCCTGCAGGCGGTCAAAGCGCGAATGATATATCACTTCGAGCAGCTCATGCATGGCCTTGAGGGCGTATATGAGCTGTTCTTTTGTTATAAGACCCTGTTCAAAGGCAAGTGCCGCCTCGTCGCAGTCGAGGACCTTGATCCTGCCGGACGGGGAGACTACCACGTCAAAGAGCAGATCCTCGTAAGTAAGCGAGTTTTCTTCCTCGTTGCGCACTATGTCGATAATGTCGCAGTACCAGTGCAGTATATTGCCGTCGCGGTCGAGGATCTTGCTGACCTTCCAGCCTTCTTTCAGGAAAAAAACAGAAACGCCGCCGACAAAATCTGTGCGCGGATGCAGGGATTTCCATCTGGTCACGAGAAGCTCATCGTCAAAGTGAAGTATCTCGTCGTCCGCGAGAAACGTGAGCTCGTCGGGAATAAAACGGCGCCTGTATAATTTCATGTCATTTATATCCATAATGCCTCACCACCCTTGATCAAGATCGTTTGCCTGAGTTTAAATCTATTATAGTAAAAAGGCAGCGAAAAAGGAATAGCAAAAAACCCTGCCCGCGATCACGGGCAGGGTTCTCGTTTTATTCTTCGGCTACGCCTATTCGGATCTGTGCTCTCCGGAGTTTTGCCTCCGCGAGAGTCTTTGTCTTTTCGTCGATGTCGGGCTTTGCGAGGATTTCCTCAGCCTTGGCCTTGGAAGCCTTTGCGCGCTCGAGATCGATATCTTCCTTAAACTCCCATGTGGTTGCAAGGAGATGGCATGATCCGTTCATTACGGAGAGCATACCGCCGATGCAGGCGGCGCTTCTGCGCGTACCGTCCTCGAGGACGATATAGGCTTCGCCCATACCGAGCGCGGTAACGTAATTGCAGTGTCCCGCAAGGATCGCCAGATCGCCCGTGATGGAGCGGCACTTAACGCGCTCGACTTCACCGTCAAAGAGCAGACCGTCGGGAGTGCCTATCCGTAAGGGAAAAGTCTTCATCAGGGACCTCCTTCCTTACTGCTTCTTTGCTTTTTCAAAAACGTCGTCGATAGTTCCGGCCATCAGGAAGCAGCTCTCGGGGATGTCGTCGCACTGACCGTCAAGGATCATCCTGAAGCCGCGGAGCGTCTCTTTTAACGGCACGTACTTACCGGGCATACCGGTAAACTGCTCCGCAACCGAGAAGCTCTGTGACAGGAAACGCTGAACCTTACGCGCACGGTTAACGGTGAGCTTGTCGTCTTCGGAAAGCTCGTCCATACCCATGATGGCGATGATATCCTGTAATTCCTTATAACGCTGCAGAACCTTCTGTACGGAACGGGCGATCTCGTAATGCTCCTTACCTACAACCTCGGGTGAAAGAACACGGCTGGTCGAATCAAGAGGATCAACAGCAGGGTAGATACCCATGCTGGCGATATCACGCGAAAGAACCGTGGTCGCGTCAAGGTGTGTGAATGTTGTGGCGGGAGCGGGGTCGGTTAAGTCGTCCGCAGGCACGTAAACAGCCTGGATCGATGTGATCGAGCCCTTGCGGGTCGAAGTGATACGCTCCTGAAGAGTACCCATATCCGTTGCCAGTGTAGGCTGATAACCTACGGCCGAAGGCATACGTCCGAGCAGTGTCGAAACCTCGGAGCCTGCCTGCGTGAAACGGAAGATGTTATCGATGAAGAGGAGCACGTCCTGATTCTGTACATCACGGAAGTATTCGGCCATCGTAAGTCCCGAAAGAGCAACACGCATACGCGCTCCCGGGGGCTCGTTCATCTGACCGTAGACTAACGCGGTCTTGTCGATAACGCCCGACTCCTTCATTTCGTTGTACATATCGTTACCCTCACGGGTACGCTCACCTACACCGGTGAAAACGGAGTATCCGCCGTGCTCTGTGGCTACGTTGTGGATAAGCTCCTGGATAAGAACTGTTTTACCTACGCCGGCACCGCCGAACAGACCTACCTTACCACCCTTTGCGTAAGGGCAGATGAGGTCAACGACTTTGATACCGGTCTCAAGAATCTCGGTAGCGGATGCCTGCTCTTCGTATGAAGGCGCGGGACGATGGATCGACCAGCGCTCCTCGGTAGTGGGAGCGGGCTCATTGTCAACGGGTTCACCGAGCAGATTGAATACACGTCCGAGGCAGGCCTCACCGACGGGAACCTTGATGGGCTCACCGGTGTCAACGGCCTCGATGCCGCGGACCATACCGTCTGTGGAATTCATGGCGATACAACGTACCGTATTATCTCCGATCTGCTGAGCAACTTCGGCAACAAGCCTGGCACCGTTAAGATTGATCTCAATGGCGTTTAAGAGGGCAGGGAGTTCATCGGGCTTGAACTTGATATCAAGTACGGGTCCGGTAACCTGCACTACATGGCCAATGTGTTTGTCCATAAGTCAACTCTCCTTAAAAAATATTTCGTATCTTCTGGAAGAAGCTTAAACTCCTTCCGCACCTCCGACAATCTCGGTGATCTCCTGCGTAATGCTGGCCTGACGCGCACGGTTGTAATGCAGGTTGAGGGTGTTGATCATCTCTTCCGCATTGCTCGTCGCGGATTCCATGGCGGTTCTTCTGGCAGCCTGCTCACTCGCGATGGAGTCGCATACCGCGCCGTAGATGACGCCGGCCACGTATTCGGGCACGATCGCGTCAAAAACTTCGATACTGTCGGGTTCATAGAGGATCAGGTCTCTTACGGGCTCATCCTGTCCGTCGTCGTCCAGATCGGAGATCGGGAGAACGGGGATGCAGTGAGGCTGCTGCGACAGCATTGAAACAAACTCGGTATAAACAAGCTTGATGCTGCCGAAGGTCTGATTCTTGAACTCCTTGCAGAGGATGTTGGCGATCTCGAAACAGTCGCCCACACCTATCGAAGCAACTTCGGCAAAATTCTCGGTCAGGATCTCTGCCTTATGGCGTTTGAAATAATCGAGAGACTTTTTACCGATGGGAAGAACCTCAAAATCACGTCCGACTGTCTCGGCGTCGACACATTTGAACAGGTTTGAGTTGTAGCCGCCGGCCAAACCTCTGTCACCGGCGATGACAACGTAGCAGACCTTTTCCTGTGCGGGAACCGAAGAGTAAACGGACTGGAAATCCGTATTGCCCTCGGCGATGCCCTTTAAGGTGCCGAACAGCTCCTTAAAATAGGGACGGCAGTTGTCGGAACGCTCTTTTGCTCTGCGCAGTTTGGAGGATGCCACAAGTTCCATAGCTTTGGTTATCTGCATCGTGCTCTGCACGCTTTTGATGCGCAGCTTAACCGCTTTCATGTTTGCAGCCATTGGTTATCCTCCTGTATTATTTGTCTTTTTTCTGATCGAGGAACTTTTCCGTATAGGTTTCGAGGGCCTTCTTCAGATGCTCCTCGGTATCGGCCTCGAGCTTGCCCGATGTGCGGACTGCCTCCATGAAGGCTGCTCCGTCGGGATCGGTATCAAGGAAGGTGTAGAGTCCGGCCTCATAAGCGCGGATGTCTTCTACGGCTACCTTGGAAAGGATGTTCTTTGTAACGGCATAAATGATGGCGATCTGCTTCTCAACCGGAACGGGAGAATTCTGATCCTGCTTGAGCACTTCAACGATTCGCGCACCCTGATCCAGACGTGCCTTTGTATCGGCATCGAGGTCGGAACCGAACTGTGCGAAGCTCTGCAGCTCGCGGTACTGTGAATAGATGAGCTTCAGGGTACCGGCTACCTTTTTCATGGCTTTGATCTGAGCGTTGCCGCCAACTCGGGAAACCGAGATACCGGGGTTAACCGCAGGCATAACGCCCGAGTGGAAGAGCTCTGTCTCAAGGAAGATCTGGCCGTCTGTAATGGAAATAACGTTTGTCGGGATGTATGCCGAAACGTCGCCTGCCTGCGTCTCGATAACGGGAAGGGCGGTAAGCGATCCGCCTCCGTGTGCCTCGTCGAGCTTAGCGGCACGTTCAAGAAGTCTCGAGTGGAGATAGAATACATCGCCGGGATAAGCCTCACGTCCGGGCGGACGACGGATAAGCAGAGAAAGTGCGCGGTACGCAACCGCATGCTTACTCAGGTCATCGTAGATAACGAGGACGTGCTTTCCCTTGTTCATGAAATATTCGCCCATGGCACAGCCCGAGTAAGGAGCAATGTACTGGAGAGGCGCTGCCTCCGAAGCACTTGCGGCTACAACGATGGTGTAGTCCATGGCGTGGTTTTTCTGAAGGTTCTCAACCAGCGTCGCAACTGTCGAACGCTTCTGTCCGATGGCAACGTAGATACAGATACAGTTCTTGTCTCTCTGGTTGATGATGGTATCGGTGGCGATGGTAGTCTTACCTGTCTGACGGTCACCGATGATCAGCTCTCTCTGTCCGCGTCCGATGGGGATCATGGAGTCGATAGCCTTAATACCTGTCTGAAGGGGCTCGAAAACCGACTGTCTTTCGCAGATGCCGGGAGCCTTGCTCTCGATGGCGCGGAACTCGGTCGTCGCGATGGGACCTGCGCCGTCGATGGGCTGTCCGAGCGCGTTAACGACACGTCCGATCAATGCTTCGCCGACCGGTACGGAAACGACCTTGCCGGTACGCTTTACTGTCTGCCCTTCAGCAATATTTTCACCTGAGCCGAACAATACTACGGAAACGCTGTTTTCTTCGAGGTTCTGGGCCATACCGAAGCTTCCGTCTTCAAATTCGAGCAGCTCGCCCGCCATGGCGTTGATCAGGCCGCTGGCGCGTGCGATACCGTCACCGACGTTAAGTACGGTACCGGTCTCGTCCTGACGGATCGAATTCTCATAGTATTTTATCTGACTGCGGATGACTTGGGATATTTCTTCGGGTTTTAATTGCATAAGTCCATTCCATCCTTAAATTATTATTTCGTCGAGCTTCCTGGACATGCCGGAGAGACGTCCGAGAACGGTTCCGTCAAGCTGCTTTCCTTCGAGCTCTACCTTAATGCCTGCGAGTACCTTGGGGTCGATCTTCTGGGTGAGGGAAACGGTCTTTCCGCTCATCTCGCCGAGTTTTTTCTCAAGGCTGCTCAGCTGTCCGTCGCTAAGCGCAACGGCGCTGGTAACAACTGCTTCTGCGATATTGTGATCCGCATTGTAGCGCTTCTTGTATGCTTCCGCGCAGCCTTCGTATTCACCGAGCATCCCGCGGTCGCATAAGAGCTTCAAAAAGCTCACAAAATATCTTTCACAAGCCGTGCCGAACGCCTTCTCTATCAGGCCGATGCGTTCTTCTCTTTTGATGGAGGGTTCGCTTAAGAGTCGTAAGTAATCCTGGTTTTCTCTGAAAATCTCGCGGACCTCAAGCAAATCCTTCATGATGGGTTCAGTGAGCTGTTCTTCGGCAGCGAGGTCATACAAGCTGCCTCCGTATACTCCTGCACGCTCTGTCATAGTATTTGCTCCTTCTGCACTCTTGTGCCGGCATAAACATTATGCCTTTCCTACATTTTCAATAAATTCGTCGATCAGTTTTGCGTGATCCTTCTCGCTGATCTCGCGCTCGATAACCTTGCCGGCAATCTCCATTGCCATGCTTCCGATCTCGCCTTTCAGCTCGTTAACGGCCTTGCGGCGCTCCTGAGCGATATCAGCTTCGGCTTTTGACTTCATGGCGATGGCCTGCTCGTTTGCTGCCCTGATGATCTCGTCGCTCTGAGTGGCGGCGTTCTTCTGGGCGGTGGCTAAGATCTCGCCCGCCTTGTCTTTTGCCTGCTGCATGTTCTTTTCATAGCTGCTCTTCAGCTCCTCAGCGGCAACCTGATCGGCCTCGGCTTTGCGGATCTTTTCGTCCGCAAGCTCCTGGCGCTTCGCGAGCATCTCGCGGATGGGCTTGAAGAGGAACTTTTTAATGAGAAGCATCTGAATGAATAAGTTACAGATCTGCGCGATAAAGGTCCACGGAGCGACCGAAACCAGATCCTGCGTAGCAGTCTCTGCTAAAAACGGTATGTTGAATAACACGTCCTAAACCTCCTCTATAAATGCGATGATTCTAAGTTACCGTTGAGGCTCATCATCCGAGGCGGTTGAGGAACATACCGGGCGCAACGAAGATCAGAAGCATACCGGTAACGAAACCGTAGATACCTGTTGTCTCTGCGATCGCGCAGCCCAGGATCATGGTAGAGGTAACATCACCCTTGCACTCGGGCTGACGTCCGATAGCTTCAAGAGCCTTTGCAACCGCATTTCCTTCACCGATACCGGGGCCGATACCTGCGATAAGAGCAAGTCCCGCTCCGATTCCACAACCTGCAAGTGCAATACCTTTTGCCAGTATTTCCATAAAATAAATCCTCCTAAAAATGATGTGTTTAAATTATTACCAAAATCATGCTTCGGCCGCGTTGGCGATATACATCGTGGTCAGCATGCAGAAGATAAATGCCTGCATGACGCCGGTGAACCAGTCGAAGTAAACCGAAAGGATAGCCGGAATACCGACATCCAGGATCGGAATCTGTGAGAGCAGTGCTCCCACGGCGCCGGGCAGAAGCCCGAGCAGCTTTGAGCTTGCTACGGCAAGCGCTGTGTACATCAGGCCGTTGATTACGACACCGGATAAGATGTTTCCGAAATGACGGCCGGCCATACTGATCGGCGTCGACAGCTCGGAGAGCATATTAAAAGGGGTCATGATGACAATAGGTTCGGTAAATCCTTTCAGATAACCGCCGAGGCCGTTCGCCTTGATCTTTTGTCTGGTGATCATAATGAATACTACGATCGCCCATGCCGCCTCGGTGTTCAGATCGGCCGTAGGGCTCCAGACGCCGAACAGGCTGATCAGATTGGATACGAGGCTCGTCGCGAACAATGCGGCGACAAACGGTACCATGTAGGCGAACTTCTCACCCATATTGCCTATTACAAACTTATCCGCCATCTCAACGAGCATTTCGGCAAACGCCTGCTTCTTTGAGATCTTTTCGACTTTGAGCCCTCTGGTCAGCCAGATGCACAGCAGCGTGATGATCAGCATGACTACCCAGCTGATGATCAGTGTGTCCGTGATCCTTATCCGCCCGAGCAGAGGAAAATCATACGGGATCTCAAATCGGATTTTGGGGCCTGTAATACTTAGTTTGTCCATTTACCAGTACTTCACCTCCTGTCCTAGAAAATAGATATATCTAATTAATTATGAAAACTAATTAATTACGAAGATTAAACGCTTCCCTGTCCGTCAGACTCCGTATCGGAAGGCTGTGCCGCGGGAGTGCTGTCCGTATCGGATGCGGGAACGGCAGGGGTCTTAAGATCCTTGCGGAAAATGCCGTAGATCTTAATGCCGATGCTCGGGAAGAAAATGGGGAAGATGCCTGCCGCTGCGTTAAAGCAGGGAGCGAATATCGCGACTACGATCCAGATGCACTGGATGCCGAGCCTGCGCGAATAGCTGAGACGCATCATCCTGGTCGCCTGATCGCGGTCCTCCATCGATGCGACCTTCTGGACCGTCAGGGCCATCAGGAAGAAGTTCAGGAACGCGACCGCGCCTCCGCAGATACCGCCGAGGAAAACCTTATAATCGAGCGGGACCTTATCGGGGATTATCAGATGCAATATCGTAAAAACGATCAGCATCAGCGCTACGCCGATGACTGTGATGATGAGAACGTTCCTTGTTTCTTTTTTAACTGCGGGCTGTAACATAAATGATCTGTACTCCTCCGGACCCGCTCAGGTGTGGCGGTTGAAGCCGACCTTGCGCTTGTCCTTATCTTTTTTGCTCTTTGCTGACTCCGACAGGAAAAACTTGTATCCTGTCATAAACGAGGCGCCGAGTCCGAGTATGAAGCCCGGAATGAAGATCCACTCGCCAACACCGGTTTTATTGCATAAAAACACGCAGCCCAGTATGCAGAGCAGGATGGGTGTGATGAGCGACAACCCGAGCTGCGTCAGCCAGGAGAGCTGCTTGGCGATTTCGGAGAGATATTTACGTCTTTTCTGCTGTTTCTCATCCATCGTGAATTCCCTTACACATAAGATGCATCATCTTACGATAATACAATTCGGCACCGACACAAGTTCCGTAACGGAGAAAATAAATCTACATATACATTATAGTGATTATATGCGGCAAATACAACCAAAAACCGCAAAAATACACGATAATGAGCGCACCGGATGTTATTATGTCCATGAAACGTGTAACTGCTGCTCGAATTTGTAAAATTATAACATGAACGCTGCGAAAAATCAACACGTTTATGAATATTGAAGGCGAAAAATCAAGAAAAAGAATTAAAACGAATCCGATTTCTCAGATTACCCCCTTGACAGCACGGCGGCCACCTGCTATTATCCTAGTGCGGTCGAAAGGCCCGGAAGCCTTGATTTTAAAGGCGTTAAGAAGTTTTTAATCTTGTACGATTACCGCTTCGGCATTTTGTACAAAAGGGAAGTGCTCATGTCTTGGACAGACAGTATGACACATTGTTCCATATGTGTGGCATATGCTATTGTCTGACAACTCAAAAACCCGGTTTTCTCCGGAATAATTTCATCTATTTTGCGAATTTAAAAATCCGAAAAAACCTGCTATAGTCATATCATCAAAGCACGGGCCGGCCGGTGGAGATGAAGTGAGAGGTGAGCGTATGAGCAAGAAAGGTGAGTTGTTAAAAGAACAGCTGATCCAAAATGCCGATATGATCGCAACTGAGATCGAAAAGGGTAACGATGTCGAGATCAGATGTGCTCCCAACGGCGGGATCAAGGTCATGACAGTCAGGAAGCAGACTATCTGTGAACACGGCAGAACAAGGCTTCAGTAACACAACGGTAATTAAATATGACCGGAGCGATCGGGCTTCGGGAGACAGCCATAGGGGCTATACGGTACAGGTGATGAACCTTTGCCGGATAGCCTCTTTTTCTTTTGGAAAGAGAGGAGAACAGAATGAGTGCTGAGGCAATGAACAGAGTATCTCCGAAGAGGTTTGGTGAATGCGACAGAGAGGAGAAGATTTGTAAGCTCGCGGAGTGTGGCTTAGTTCTTGAAGATCCTTCCACCTGGACTGACGAGAACTGCACCAGATTCGGACAGCGCAATCCGGGTTATGAAGTGGCCTTCGAAGATAGGAGCCGTGTCATACACAGCGGCGCGGACGTGGATTTCCGCAATGAACGCTTGAACCTTGTCGTGCTGCCGGCCGGGATGTACGAAAGGAAGATGAATTTCGGACATTCTGATGAGGTAGGTTACGGATACTTCAGGCTCAGAACGGGTCTCGGGGATGATGTAAAGCCGGAAGCACCCTTTAATGTGGTTCAATTATACAATACCTTCTCGTACAGTGATGCGAAACGGATCGATATATCCGGCTGGGATCTGAGAGATTGCAGCAATGTTGAATACCTTTTTACTAAGAACTGTACCGTGGAAGAGATCGACATGAGAGGAGTTAAGTTCCCGGTGGCAGAAGAGCGGGGATGGCTTGATAAGACAGACTTTAGAGCTATGTTTAAAGACTGCAGTAACCTTAAACGCCTCTATCTCGAAACGGGACCCAGCAACTGCATTTTTACCTGTGAAGACTATATTCAGAACCAGGGCTTAAATGATTGCTTTGAGGGCTGTAAAAATCTCGAATACGTCTATTTTGACGGCGGTCCCTTCTGGGAAGCCTACCTGCACAGGATAGTAAACGCATCGGAGAAAAGGCTAACCATAGACGGCAAGTTTCTCATCGAAGACTGGGTGAGATACCATGGCGGGATCTGGCTTGGGGAGCCTATCTGGGGGATATTTGGGGACGAAAAAGTGGACCCGGTTAAGGAACCCGGAAGAACGGATATTAACTTTATCGGAAAGGTAATTAAAAGTTCCATAGAAGGTTACGAAGCACTCGTTGATCTTATCAATGAAAAGAATAAGTTCCTGGCAAGTGATTACGAATTGATCAAGAGATACCTGCAGGAACTTAAAGAGAATAAGGAGGTAACTGTATGAGTAATGAGAAAACATGCATCGATGTGGTGGCTGCTGCGATCGAAAGGAACGGCATGAACGGACGGAAAGAGTTCTTCACCGCGCAGCGCGATCATGGAGATCTTAAAGGCTTCTATGAATTCCCGGGTGGGAAGATCGAAGCCGGAGAGGCGGCAGAGGATGCGGTAAGGCGCGAGATACGCGAGTAACTTAAGGCGGAGATCGAGGTCGGAGAGCTGATCGATACGATCGACTATGACTATCCGACGTTCCACCTGCATATGCAGGTGTTCGCCTGCAGGCTAATCTCGGACAGTATCACGCTTACTGAGCATTTGAACGCGAAATGGATTACCGTTGATGATTTCGACGGAATCATGTTCGCCCCGGCCGACGGCATAGTCGCCGAAGCGATCAGGAGAAAAGAGGTCGCCGGTAATGATGATACTTGACGCGAAACAGGCAGATGTACTGAAAGAAACGGTGAGGATCCGCAAAGAGCAGATCAAGACGGGATTTGCGGAGCTGGATAAGGAGGTGAACTTTAGAAAAGGGGATGTCATGATGATCGGTGCGAGGCCTAAGATGGGGCTTACATCGTTATGCCTCAATATTGTCGGGAGGCTGGCCTTCGGACAGACTAAGAAGGTTGCATATTTCTGGGGTGACCGCCCGCCCGGAAGGGAGGATATTCTTGCAGAGCATCTGATCGGGATAGCTGCGGCGGTTCCCCAGAAAATGATCCGTCTTCGAGAGTTGAGGCCTTATGAACAGGAACGCTTCGATGAGGCGGCCGGGAAAATGTGCAACGGAAACATCTCAATAGAGAACGGTTACGGTGTCACTCCCGCGGATATCGAGGCCAAGCTCGACGGAGACCTTAAGGGGACAGAGGTGGTGATCATAGACAGTTTCAGGGGGCTTGATCTCGGCTGTTACAAGGATAAGGTCTTAAGCCCTGCCAGACATGCCT
Organism: Lachnospiraceae bacterium; assembly: GCA_016288005.1. GTDB lineage: Bacteria > Bacillota > Clostridia > Lachnospirales > Lachnospiraceae > RUG11977. The sequence continues at coordinate 2,953 of JAEEXY010000024.1, read as the reverse complement.
GCTACTGCCTGAAGGACATTGCACAAAGAAAGAATGTTGCGGTCATCCTAACGTATAAGGTCGGAAAACAGGTTGAGACGAAAAGGGCCGACCACAGACCTATGATCGGATGCGGGGACATGAATATCGCGAGAGACAGCGGGGTGGATATAGCGGGTTTCCTGTACAGGGATGAGTATTACGACTCCTGCAGCAAGGACAAGGGCATCGCGGAGTTCATCATCGAAAAGGGCGGCGTGCTGCCCATAAGAAACACAGTTAGCTTCAGGATTGATCCGGAGACACACCGCTTTTACGACAACGGCAACAAGGAACAGGGCAGCGATCCGTTTCGCTGTGAAAAATAAAAAAAGGAGTAAGGCATATGGCAAAGAAAACCTATATTGCTAGCAAGGAAGATGACCTTGCGCAGCGCATGGATGTCGTTCGCGGCATTCTTGCGCAGGATGAGAAGGGTGAGTACCGCTCACTCGCGGACATTGCAAGCAAGACCAATTTTGCAGTGACCGAGAAGGCAAACAGCAAGAAGACTCTTGAGACCCTGATCGCACTCGAGAAGGAAGGCGATGCAGAGAACGAGATCCTTCTTGACCAGTCAGTGTGGGCGCTTACGGATGTCGGCAGGCTTCGCGCGAATACCACAGAAGAAGAGTTCAACAGGACTCTTGAGGCGAACTATATCTACAGGATGATACAGGAGTATAAGGATAAAGGGAAGGACTTTGACGAACCCATCGAAGATCCGTTTTATTGGACCGAGGAAGAGCTCACACTCCCCTGTGATTTCAATGTCAGGAGCGATGAGAACATTACTCTTCTTTCTGTTGATAAGAGGCGTGCGTGGGGGGCGGACGGTACATTAAGACAGGCGGTAGTGCTCCCGAGGATATGTGCTTACAACACACTTGAGCATGATATCGATAAGGGCGCGTATCCCTTTAAACCTCTTATGAAAATGACGGAGACCGACTTAAGAAGTCAGGTGATCTTCATCAGAACCACAAAGATGGAATTCGGACTTCAGGCGGCATCGTATCTGGCGATCAAGCAGAACGCAAAGGAGAATATCGCTGTAAATGAGATCTATACGGATCCGGACGAATTCGAACTGGAGAATTACGATCCCACGGAAGAACCCAGTATTGCCAATGTTATTCCTGTTGCTATTCTCGATGATCTGCTCTTCAATAAGCCGGATGTCGGATTCGGACTCGGTGACATGACATTAACCGGGGTGGGAAATGCGACACCTAAGACACCTTATTTTATGGAACACTGCGGTTCTATGATCATCCTCAACATGACAAACGGATTCTACATGAATGAAGAGATGCTCAGTGACGCTATAGGCAGGGTTATCCATAACAAAAGACACATCTTTGTGCTTACGTTTGAGCCTGATGCGAGCTTTAAGTCGGACGATGATGATTATTCACCTTCAGGAAGTTCGGCGTCCCTTCTTGCCATGGTCAAGTACAATGCGTCTGCGGTAGATATTGCACCTGCGGATGATGCGGCTTATTACGAGACAGTCTTTGAGGGGCTTTGCGATGTTCACGGCCTTTCGATCCCTACAGAGTTCCCCCGTAAGGAGTTCATACAGCGTCTCAATAAGTCGATGAGCGACTTAAGGGCTACGTTCCTCAATGACTTGCTCCTGCGCGAGGCCACCAAGAGAGAGTCCAAAGAACTGAGCATGGAGGTATTCAAACTTCTCGGACGTCTGAACACCGGCGAGAGTACCAGACTGCGCGGATGGGATCTTCTTAACTCGCTTGAAGGTATGGAGTCCACCAAGCAGGAGATCAGAGCGCTCGTGAACGCAATGAAGCTCAACAAGGCCCGCAGGAAGCGCGGACTCAAATGTGAACCGATCACCGCAGTTCTCTTCGCGGGACCTCCCGGAGTAGGTAAGTCCACGATAGGACAGGCACTGTCTGACATTCTCTTTGAGGAGTCCTTACTGCCCGGGAGACGCTTTACAGTTGTTAGCGGAAGTGGTTTGCAAGCCGGATACGTCGGACAGACGAGCGCCAAAGTCCGCGCACTTGCTGACAATGCTGACGTGCTTATGGTCGATGAGTGTTACTCACTCGGACAGAGTGCTGAGCACAGATCACCCTATGCATCCGAAGCACTTGCAGAGTTGTGCATGCTTCTTTCGGAAGCGTCCGAGAAAAACGACAAGTTCTACATTTTTGCCGGGTACGGCGGATCATCTTCCGGAGAGTCTGACAACCTCATGAAGACGTTTCTCAACTCTAACCCCGGAATCAAGAGCCGCATAGCAACGGTCATCGATTTCCCCTCGTATGACGGGGCACAGATGTCCGATATCTTCATGAAGCAGTGCGCGAATGCCGGATACGTATTTGACGAAGCGGAAGTGCCTGCATTGAAGTTTGACGTGGCGGCATACTTCTCGGAGAGGACGCAGGATCCTTCGTTCGGTAACGCGAGGGAAGGCAAGAGTTTGCTGGCGGAAGCAATGCGTCTGCACTCGGGCATCATGGATGGCAGAAATCTGGACGAAGTATCTGAAGAGGAGCTGAAGACTATGACAGCGTCTGACGTGCGCAGTGCTATCGCATCCCTCAGGAAGATGGAACAGACGCGTTCGGGACGTGCAGCACGTGTGATAAGCCTCATAGGGTAACATAATAAAATAAGGTTATACGGCATGAATCAGGGCCGCACGTGCGGCTCTGATTCAGAGCCGGTGTTTACAGAAAGGATGAACTTGAATGATAATACCTACAGTAAAATTTAATGGGGAAGCATACAGTGACATCTTCTCTACTTTGCTTAACCAGGGTATAGTAATAGTACAGGGCCCCATCACCTCGGAGCTGGCGATGAGTGTGAACGCTCAGCTGCTCTATCTGGATTCTCAGGGCACCGGTCCGATCGAGATGTACATCGATTCACCCGGCGGCAGCATTTCCGCAGGGCT
>JAEEXY010000095.1 GCA_016288005.1 Lachnospiraceae bacterium | reverse complement strand
CGGCCGTTTTTTTAACCGCCTGCCGGGAGTTATCCGTTATATCCCTGTCATTTCTCGGCCAGTTGTGCTTTAAGCAGCCCGTTTTCGGCTCTGAGCAGCTCGATCTCGGTATCGATGTCATAGTTTTCAGACATCAGGTATCCGAGTATCTTAGTGCCTGTCATCGAATTCTTATCAAGTACGGTCGATGCGCGCATGACGTCTATGCAGGCATTCTGGTAGTAGACCGTGGGCAGCTCCTGACGCGGCATGTTGTAGCATTCGGGGATGTCCCTGATAAGGGGCGTGAGCAGCATGCGCTTTTCTAAGACGCCTGCCCCCGGTACAGGCCTGCTGCCTGACCCGTCAGTTCCGGTCGCTGCATCAGATGACGCTTTCTCATCGGTATCGCAGGCGTTCAGCCACATCTTATACGGCACCTCTCCGGCGAGAGCCACACTCCTTACCGAATCCGCCTCGGGGTCGGCTGCGAGCATATCTACCATCGTATCGATGTCCGCAGGGTCACGCTTGGGATAAGTCGGGCGCAGCTGCACTACGATGTCCGGATGATAGTTTTCATTATCAGCTAGCCAATTCAACGCATGCTTAAACACATCGAGGTCGAGCGCCGTGTCGGTCGCATACTCCGCAGGCCTGATGAAAGGCACCTCAGCACCTGCCTGCCTAGCGATCTCAGCGTATTTTTCGCTGTCTGTCGATACGATCACGCGTGTGATCCGCTCACTCGCCAGGGCATGCTCCACCGACCAGGCAAGCATCGGTCGTCCCGCCACCTCGCGAATGTTTTTATCCGTCACTGATTTCGACCCGCTGCGCGCGGGTATTATTGCCAGTACTTCCATGCACATCCTCCGTCAGTCTGTTTCTATCCCGATTATTCCGGTCTCAGCTTTTCAAAGTAATCACATGCCCCCGCTATCGCGTCAAATGCGAGTTTCTGCTGTCTGATCTCGGACAGCGCATCGTTTTCTTCCTGTCTGAGGCGATTGACCTCGTCCGCGATATCGCTGACAGCGTAATTGTTGATCAGCGGATAGAGCAGCGAGCTCTCACAGGTACGACGGTATCCGGCCAGCTCACGGCGGGCGGTGTCAGGCACCGCATTCCCGGCAATGATCTCCCCGCAGAGCTGCGCGGCGCTCACTGCCGCGTCTCTTACGGCTTTCAGCTCCTCAAACGAACCCTTTATGCTCTCACGTACCTCGGCATACTCCTCATCATCCAGCAGATACGGCAGTTTTTTGAGTTCTTCTGTAAATACATAATCGCAGCCACTGCAATACTTCTCTATCGCATCGGTCAGAGTCATGACCCTGCTGCCGTGGATCAGCGCGCCGCCCTCTGTGGCATCCACCACGGTCATATCGAGTTTCTGCTCGTTGATCGTCCTGATCGCATTTTCAAACCAGCGCTGATATCCGAGCCAGTCGCTGCGCGTGCGAACCTGCCCGCCGTCGATACCATCCACCAGCTCGGTCCCGATATCTCCGTTGATGCCCGCGGACTCTACTCCGCCCGCATGCGTCGAGGTCCCGGAATACGCCAGGTCCTGACCGATCAGGATTATCGTTTTCATCTGCAGCTGATAGCATACCGCAAATGCAGCGGTCGCCACGCTGCCGCCGCTCGGCACGTCGGGCTCCACATCAACCCCTGCGCCCTCGAGCAGGCGCTTTACATAATCCCTGCAATTGTAGATAAATATGCGCTCCCTCTCGCGAGATACGATCTCGGGATTAGACTCGCAGTCGAATATATGCGGCACGTCAAAGCAGCGGTCATCCTCGTAGTTCGCCATAGGCTTGATAGGCTCGACCGTGATGCCGAGATCCGGCATGATATCGTGCTGCATCAGATATTTCATCGCGGTATCGACCGCAAATATCAGCGAATGCCCCTTGGCCTTTTTAAGCTGCTCTATATTTTTATCGAGCGAAGGTCCTGCCGATACGATGATCACGGGCACCTCACGCGGCAATATCGCGGACAGTTCGCCCACCAGATTGCATCTGCCGAGGATATGCAGATTCGTGATCACATTTTTCGCGGCATCGTCCCGGAAACGCTTAAGGGTGTTTTTATTGACCAGCACACGCTCGCGGTTGGCGTTGATCTCACGCACAAAATCGGCGTACTCACCCGCAAAAACGGTGTCGTACCCCGGAGTCGCCAGGATCACGGTGCTGTCCAGACGATAGAAATCTATGCTCTTAACCAGCTCCTCGCGCAGATCTATGACACTGTCGGTCTCGGGCTCGTATACGATAAATGTCGAGCCCTCGGGCGCCTTTGCGCAGAGCTCGTTGTAATATGCGCCGTCCCCATAGCCGAACAGGCAGACTACCGCCGCGCCGCCGATATCCTGCAGCCGCGCCTCCTCGCTGAGCGACAGGTCACTCTTATCGCCTGTATCTATTGCCGCGCCGGCCCTCTCGGCTCTCTCGATCTCAGGGATCAGCCCCTCTTTAAGCGCTGCCGACAGTGCAGGCATGTCATTTTTTTGCATCGCCTCGAGCACCAGCTGCAGTGAGCCCAGCAAAGCTGCCTCGTCTATGCCGCATGCGGGATGGGTGAGCTTATAGCCCATTATCTGCTCTACGGAACGTGTCAGCACATCGTTAACATCCGCCATGCCCTGCACGGCTCTTTGATCCGCCCCGCCGTCCGCATACTGCGCCGTAAGTCTCAGTTTATTCGCCAGTAAAACCAGAGCATTCACCATGAATACCTCCGTTTAAGTCTTCTTTCCTCATTTTATCACTATTCTCCATCGTATTCAATTTTCGATTCCCATGATTTTCAATGATTAGTTCCCATGATTTTCAATTATTCACTCCCATGATTTTCAGTTTTCTTTCTATAGAGGTTAACTTTTTCCGAAACAATGTAGATTCAATTAAAATTATAAAAAGACCATAAAACGTCTTGACGTAGTTTTGATTACTATGTATAATTTTCTTACAAAGAGGGGCATGACGCTGCTCCTAACCTTATTCTCAGTTTTATCAGGAAAGAGGACACAGCTATGGCATACGAAATTATCACGGATTCCGCCAGCAACCTGACGAAGGATCTGCTGGACAGATACAACCTGCACATGATCTCCTATCACGTGACGCTCGATGGCGAGGATTACCTCTGCTACGATCCCGAGCGTGATTACGCCGAGGCAGGAAAGCATTTTTACGACCGCATGCGTGAGGGCGCCGTGGTCAGCACATCTCTGGTCAATACCGCGGCATTCATCGACTTTTTTACTCCTTTCCTCGAGGATGGCAAAGATATCATATTTGTCGGCATCTCGAGCGGTCTGTCGGGCACCGTTCAGGCAGCACGCATTGCGGCAGACGACCTGGCGGAAGAATACCCGGATCGCCGGATCATCGTGATCGACTCGATGGGCGCATCACTCGGCGAGGGCTTGATGGTCATCGGCCTCTCAGAGCGCCGCGCAGAGGGTATGAGCATCGATGAGGCCGCCGCCTGGTACGAAGAACATAAGATGAGCATGAACCATATTTTCACGGTCGATGACCTGAAATACCTGAAAAAGGGCGGCCGTATCTCCGCAGCCGCCGCTATCGTCGGCAGCATCCTCTCTATCAAGCCCGTGCTCTTAGCCAGCAACGAGGGCAAGATCGTCTCGTTCTGCAACGCGCGCGGACGCAAAAAGGCTCTCAAAGAGATTGCCGAACAGACCATCAAACGCATCGTGGCTCCCGAGGAGCAGGTGATCTCCATAGCTCACTGCGACGCTCCCGAGGACGCCGAGTATGTGGCATCGCTCGTACGCACAGCCTGTCCTGTAAAGGATGTGATCATCCGTTACTATGACATCTGCACCGGTACGCACGTAGGCCCCGGCACCGTAGCCATATTCTTTATGGGACAGGACCGCATGCTCGATCCCGCCTCCGACGCATTTATCCCTCATGCGATCAGGACGATCAAGGAGACAGGCAGCCGCATCCCGGCAGGCATCTCGGCCGGTGTGAGCGCAGGCGTCGCTCAGGCAAAGCAGCTCGGCGAGAAAATACCCGCCACGGTCAGACAGGCCAAGCAGCAGATCTCCGATAAGCTGCCCGTAGGCAGAAAGAGCGCAAACGCGGATCAATAATACAAGCAGCACCGTTTTATGGAGCGGTGCTGCTTTTTTATCCGTTATTCAACCGTTTTCGGATACAATATTGCTTTTTTAGTCGTTTTAGGGTATAATATACGCACTAACCGGTTTATATTCGGTTCTATGGCGGTTTATATATTATCCTGTGAGGTATTGCGATGACTATTGAAGAGATGAAGATCCGGAAAAAGGAATTGGGTTATTCCAATAAGATGCTCGCGGAGAAGTCCGGTGTTCCTTTAGGCACTGTACAGAAAATATTCGGCGGCAGTACGACCGCGCCGCGGCGTGCCACGATACTGGCGCTGTCACGTGTGCTCGCCTATGCTGAAGCCATGCAGGACAGAGAGGCAGGCGGTCCCTCCATAGTCATGGAGTCGTCCCCCGCATACGGTAAGGCTTTACCTGCCGGCCGGTTCCCCGATACATACGGGCATACGATAGACGAGTATATCGCTCTTCCCGAGGGTACCAGAGTTGAGCTGATCGACGGGCGGTTCTATGACATGGCGGCACCCACCACGGTGCATCAGAGTATAGCCGGAGAACTGTTGACTATTTTCAAATCATTCGTCAAAGAGAATAAAGGTTTATGTGTCCCCTTCATTGCCCCCACCGATGTCCAGCTCGACTGTGATAATAAAACCATGGTTATGCCTGATGTGCTGGTCGTATGCGACAGATCAAAGATCACAAAGGCACGCATCGTTGGCGCTCCGGATCTCGTAGTGGAGATCGTGTCCCCGAGCAATGCCGTAACAGATGTCCTGATCAAGATGCGAAAGTATCAGAATGCAGGCGTCCGGGAGTACTGGATAGTATTCCCGGACGAGAAACAGATCATGGTATATGATTTTGAGCACGGGCTCGCCACTCAGGTCTACTCCTTTGAGGACAGTGTCCCTGTCAGTATCTGGGGCGGCAAATGTATGGTCGATTTTGCGTATATATACAGTCAGGTGGAATTCATGTACTGAGCCTCAGGCTGCAGCACCCGATTAACCGGCTCAGACGGACACTCCGAGGTCTTCCAGCATTTTCCGCTGGGTTGCGGTGATGTCTGACAGTTCGTCCGCACGAGCACGGGCCAGTTCCGACATCTCCGTGTAAAAAGTTATATCCGACTTCATTTTCAGTATCAGTTTGGTATAATCTTCCCACGTATCTGCGCCAAACTCGCGGACTCCGGCCCAGTAAGCGTCGCCCTTGCGCAGCGATACCGAGGGCTTCCCGAAGCAGTAGCCTTCGAATGCCGCTCTGCCGCCGCCGCTCCTTTCGGGATTCAGCGTGATATCGGCGAGTTTTACGAATGCGCTCGCGCCTTCGAGCGGACCGGTGAATACGAACCGGTCTCTGCACTTTTCCCTGATGTCTTCAGGTACCATGTCCAATATACGCTCATTTGAGGCCAGATTCCCGACAAATACTATCTTCAGCGGCCTGCTGCCGCTGTCTTTTGCCACGGCTTCACTCACCGCTCTTATGAATTCTTCACTTATCTCATCATCGAGTCTGTGCCCTACCGCGCATGCCACGAAATCCTCTGCACTAAGCCCGAACCGGTCACGTGTATACGTAACTCCCGGATCATTGAACACATAGTTAAACCTGGTCTCGATAACGCGCTGGTACGGCATGCTCGGGCCTCTGCCGGGCGGCAGCAGTCTTGTATCGATATCGGCCGCGGCTCCGTCCGCCTGCGCCTTTGCGTCACCTTCGAGCCTGCGTCCGAGCAGCAGGTTGCTGCAACATGATACCGGCAGGGTAAATGCGCACGGCAGCGATGCCACTGTGGTAAATCCGTCGCACAGATCGGCCGCGAGCGACGATCCGCCTATATTAAATACAAACGCGGGGTTGATCGAATATACGATATCTGTCAGCTGTGCCAGGACATCAATATCCGGCATGCGCGCCCCGATCTGCAGGAATTCGAAACGCTCACCGCGGTAGTCTATGTGGTCGGCACTGTTGTATTCATCAAGGAAATTAAAGCTCACCACGCCTTCGAGTTCCGGATGCTCATAGTAGTGCATGCCTCCGTCGTTTATGATCGTGACCTGCATGCCGAACTCATGCTGCAGCGTATAGCTGTAATCGAGCACCCTGCGTGTCGGCGCGTGTCCAACCTTTAGAAACTGGCTCGTGATCATCACGACTCTGTCGGCACGGCGCTGGTCCGCAGGGATAAACGGTCTGGCCGACATATTGAGCAGGCTCTTTACAAAATCAAATATATAACGGTACAGCGTGTCGAGGCTTCCGCTCCGCAGTTTCAGCCCCGCTGTCACAAAAAAAGCGCGGTTCAGGTTCCAGTATATCTGCCAGCATTTCTCCAGGCTCATATCCTCGCGGAACGCGATCCTGTACAGGATATCGGCGTAATCGCATTTGAGCCCGATGTCGTAATCTCCGCCGATGATCGTGCTGCAGTCTTTCATTATCAGCCCGATATCCCCGGCCGAAACTTTTTCGATCAGCTGCGGGTCAGAGAGTATTTTCTTAGCGATGCTGCGCATCATATTGACTTTTTCCGTATCTGTCACTCCTTTGTCCCCCATCGCCGTTTTCCCGCCGGGCTGCACTTTTTGCTTCAACAGTCTCTCGATCTCATCCGTACGCGGGAATGCGAGTTTTTTCTCATCCCAGCGGTCCAGATCCGTGAGGCTCCCGAACAGCTCCAGTGTCTCGGTTTTATCGGTCCTGTTCAGTCCCGTGGCCGGAGTCAGAGTGATCTCGCCGAAATATACCTTTCCGTTTTCCTGATACAGATCTACGCGCGCGACCGGGAAAGGCTCCGAAAGCACTGCGGCGATCTGTTTCATCCGTTCGAACAGCTCAGGCTTTGCCAGTCCTCCGCCCATCGAGTTGTCATCCTTTACGAAGGGGCAGAAATGCCAGTCCGTATCATAGTAATCCTGGTGTTTGATCTGATGACCCGACACATCCTTATCGGCGCGGTCAGCGATCACCTTTACATATCGGGGCACTCCTCCGAAACAGAAAAACTTATAGTCTGTGCAGTTGTCCCCGAGGAGTTCCTCGGCATATATATAAGGCTTTATATATCTGTAATGGTATTCGAGGCCGACCATCGAAAAGTCCAGCCCCAGCACGCGGTCGAGCTTCGCGAATTCTTTTTTTGCGTCGTAATCGGTCTTATCCGTGCAGATCGAGTAGAACAAAGGACCCGAACCGTGATTGCACTTCAGGATGAATCTGTCGGGCAGCGCGTCAATATCTATTTGTGATGAGTTCTCATACACGCCGTATATTTCGGGCAGTGCATCCTCAAACCCGCATTTCCTCACGTAATCGCGTACTGCGAGCTTGTCCGCAAAGGGAGCAACATTTTCACCATACCTGTTTACCATCAGCCACTGCAGCTTTTCATTGAGGTCTTTGGGCGAGTCAAGGTTCGGCTCTTTTCCGAACACAGCCTTATAGAGCAGGATATGTGCCTCTTTTGCAGGCATCCTGCCCAGCGCCTCCATATCAAATCCTGATCCAGCCATATTTATCCTCCCCAGACCTCATATAAACATCACCATATAGTGCGGCAAAGTAAGCTTTCCGCCGATCAGACCGACATTTCCCGTCACAAATTTATAAGCTGTCGGAGGGGCATAGTCTTTTATGAACCTGTTGAGCGAAATCGTAGCCTTATTTCCGGCTTTTACCTCGACAGGAATAACTGCCCCTTCCTTTTCTATCAGGAATTCCAGTTCATGATCGTCGTCGGGCTTGTAGTAAAACAGTTTATATCCCCTTTTTACAAGACCGTCAGCTATTACATTCTCGTATATTCCGCCCTTCGCATTTCCTTTGATCGTTCCGTCAAGGATAGCTCTGCGGGTTTCAAAACCATACAGGGCACACAGCAGTCCTGTATCGTTTATATAGAGCTTAAACTGCGACTCTTCCGCGTTAGCCATGAGCGGTATATATGCCTCATGTACATTGTAGCACGGATTAACGATCGTCGAATCGATAAGCCACTGCACGCTTCCCCCGTATTTCTTGGAGGTCTTTCCTTTCTCAACCGTTGAATACTGGAATTTCTTCAGTTCCTTCGCAAGCTGCTTAGGTATCGCGTCATAGCATGCCCTGACCTTCTGCTTTTCGGCACCTTTGGCATGCTTCGAAATATCAAACCTGTAGTTCTCAAGTATCTGTTCCTGAATATGGCTTACTTCATTGAAGTCATGGTTTTCCACATACCTTGAAACAACTTCAGGCATACCTCCCACAACAATGTATTCCCTGAAGAGTTCTTCGAACTTGTCGTTTATTAATGTATCCACCTTAGTGCCGGTATTCATATTATCCCGTAATCCCAGATAGCTTTCGGGAGCATACCCCTCCGCCCACAGGAATTCCTCAAAATCCAGAGAATGCAAGGTTAGGAATGACTCATATCCCGTCGGCACGGATTCCGGCTCTTCGGCATCCGGATCACCGTTTTCCGCATATGTAAGTCCGAGCAGGCTCCCCGATGTGATCACATCGTATTTTCCGTATTCGGACAGAAATTTGACCGCAGTTCTTGCATTTCCGCAGTTTTGTATCTCATCCAGAAAGATCAGCGTCTTCCCCGGTATCAGTCTGATATCCGGCATAACCGCCGTCATTCTTTTGAATATGGTTTCCGGAGTCAGATCCCCGTCAAAGACAGCCTTTAAATGCTTTTGACTTATGAAATTGATCTCGATAAAAGATTCATATTCATTGTTGCCAAATTCACGCACAAGATATGTTTTCCCAACCTGACGAGCGCCTTCAACCATCAGGCATTTTTTATGGTCACTGTTCTTCCATTCGACCAGTTTTTCATAAGCCTTTCTCTTCAGCATCAGAAAACCTCCTCTCAAGCCCTAATATACAGCGTTTTCCGCCTTCCGTCAATACGAAAAGGAATAAAATCGGAGGTTAGTTTTATCAAATAGGGAATAAAATCGGAGGTTGGTTTTATCAAAAAAGGAATAAAATCGGAACATGAAAACAGGCGGGGCCTTGCGGCTCCGCCTGTAATATTGCGTAACTATGTCGTCTGAGTAAGACGTTAAGCAGCTTTAGACAAATTATCTGAGCAGGGAAAGAACGCCCTGTGTCGACTGGTTTGCCTGAGCGAGCATCGACTGGCCGGCCTGCTGAAGGATGCTGTCCTTCGAGTAGGTAACCATCTGCTTCGCCATGTTAACGTCACGGATACGAGACTCAGATGCCTGTAAGTTCTCAGCTGTGTTATCAGCGTTCGAAATGGTGTGCTCAAGTCTGTTCTGGATAGCACCGAGATAAGATCTTGAATTCGATACGTTGGTCATAGCAAGATCGATATCTGCAACTGCTGCCGAGAATGCCTTGTAGGTATCCTCCGAGAACTCGTCGGACTCAAGCTGCTCCTTGATAGCGCTGAGAGTACCGTCTTCGCTCGAAAGGTTAACCGATACATCATTGTCACCGGGCTCGGGAACGGTAATAGCCTTAACGTCAAGGGAACCCATTCTGAACTCGATCGACTGAGCCGAGTTAGCACCTACCTGAAGGTGTGCATAAGTGCCATCTTCCAGAGCTGCAAGAGAGGTCTGGGTATCGGGTGCTTCATAGCCGCCTGCATACTCAAGCTCACCAAGGTCAGAAACGATGTTGCCAACCTGCTCCTCGGAAGCGAAGAGCTTCATGGTGTTGAACTCTGTGGTGCAGCCGATACGGCTGATTTCCTTAGCCAGCTGTGACATTTCCTGATAGATAGACTTACGGTCTGCAGTAACGTTGGTGTCGTTAGCGCCCTGTACTGCCAGCTCTCTCATACGCTGCAGAATGCTGTGAACTTCGTTCAGCGCACCTTCTGCTGTCTGGATAAGGGAGATACCGTCCTGAGCATTGGTCGAACCCTGCTCCAAGCCACGGATCTGTCCGCGCATCTTCTCGGAAATCGAAAG
>JAEEXY010000023.1 GCA_016288005.1 Lachnospiraceae bacterium | reverse complement strand
TGCGATCGTAATCACCACGCGGTTCGGGAGGCAGACTATCGACTCGCCGGTCTTGCTTATGACGCGGTGATCGACACATATTTTGTCGGGGCAGTCGGAGCCGGTCACGTCCACCGTGCCGTTTGATATGATGCCGCGTACTTCGCCGCCATAGAAACCTGTGACGATAAAATCGCGGTCCTGAGTCAGAGGATAAACTGCGGTGAGCTCTCCGTTTACCCGGATCTCAACCAGGGCGGGAGGAGCGCTGCCTGCGAACCGTACGGCCGCGAGCGCGGCAAGCCCGAACAGGAGCACGCCGGCTATTATGAACAGATCGTTTTTTCTGAACATCATTCCTCCTCTTTAGCTGCGGGTTTTACCGCAGCTGATTCCTCTCCCTGCGCGTCACTTAGCTACCGGGCTCTATATTTGTTTGAACGGTTACCTCGCAGGTCGCATGCTTGCCGCTCGAGGTGGAGGCCGTGATCACGCATGTGCCGGGAGCGACTGCCGTTATCGTGCCCGAAGCGGATACTTCCGCGACAGAAGCGTCGGAAGATGTAAATGTCACGCGGTCTGTGGAGGCCGCAGGGGTAAGTACTGCGGTGAGCTTATGCGTTTCTTCGGGGAGCAGGCTCAGTTCGGCGCTGCCCAGAGCGATATCCGTAGATCTGCGGATATAGGCGTATACGGGGACGATGACCTCGTTGCCGCGGTGGTCGCAGGCATAGATCGTGTAAGTGCCTTCCTCGGTAACGCGGAAGGATATCTTACCGTTTTCGTCGGGAGTGAGAGGTTCTACCGCAGACGCGGTAAAATCGGCGAAGCCATGCACACCCTTCAGATATTTGACCGTGCGTAGACCGGACTGCGAATCGCTGACATAGGCAGAGACCGTCAGACGCGTCATTTTGTTGTTGACCGAAACCGACAGGCGGGTAATGCTCGGCGAGAGCATATCGTCGGGGATGCGCAGTGTGCGGACTATCTCGTTGCCCGCGCGGTCACACAGATAAAACGTGTAGCGGCCGCCCTTCGCGAGCGTCAGCATGCCGCCGGGGATCGCGGTGCCTTCGGTACCGTGGGCAAAATAGGAAAGCGAGCGCCTGCCCGTAAAATATCTGATGTCGCCGATGCCCGACGGACCGTGGTCTTCTGCATTGACATAGATCGCCAGATCGCTGCCCGGGAAAGAGAGGTCTACGATCATATGAGGATATTCATGGTCAAAGAGTATGCGGTCAGCAGCCGAGAGCGCCAGCGAGAGGCTCGGGATGCCGCCGCCCGAGGTATAGTCGGAAAGCCCCTCGACGGGTTTTATTGAATCAAGGATGATGTCTTTGACATTGGCTGCGAACATGCCGCGGCCGAGCGTGTACAGGAGCGCCGCGATGCCGGTCACCTGGGGCGCGGCCATCGAGGAACCGCTCATCGAAGAATAGGAACCGACGACGGTGCTGAAGACATCCTTTGCGGGAGCCGCGGTATCGACGCTGGCCGCTCCGCGGTTCGAGCCTGAGGCGATCGCGCCGTTCTCGTCGAGATATCCGACAGAGATAACATTGGGCAGATCGTAGCTCGCGGGAAAGAGCGGAGTCTTGTCATTGTCCGTGCCGTCGTTGCCGGCTGCGCATACAAAAAGCATGTTCGAGCGCGCGATGGCGGTATAGAGCGAGGAAGAATAATTGTAGAAACCCCAGCTGATATTGCAGACGTCGGCACCCATGCGGTCGGCGTAACGGATGGCCTTGATCGCGTCGGCCACGCTGCCGCTGCATTCGGCACCGCCGTAGACCTTGAGTGACATGAGCCTGATATCGCCCACCGACGCAACGCCCGCGATACCGATAGAATTATCTGCGGAGGCGGCTATGATGCCGGCACAGTGCGTGCCGTGGTTGTCGTTGTCTGAGGAGGCGCACAGATAGGCGTCGTGGGCCTCATTGTATTCGTAATGGCATATGCTCGGATCGTCGTTGAAGAAGTCCCAGCCGTAGACATCGTCGATGTAGCCGTTGCCGTCGTCATCGATGCCGTTGTCGGGGATCTCGCCGGAATTGATCCACATTTTGTCGGCCAGGTCCGGGTGCTGGAAATCTATGCCGGTGTCAATGACCGCGATGACGGCGCGGCGCGACGGTGACAGCGCGGAGTAGAGCTCCCAGCCTTCGGGACCGTCAATGTCGATGTCCTCGGCCGAGGGTATCGAGGTGGTGCCGGTCACATAGAACTTTGAGTAGCTGCCTGTGTTGTTGAACCAGTACTGGGTCGCGGCAAAATAATCGTCAGTGGCCGGACCCGAAGACGCCATGAGGCTGCCTGTGCGGTCACGCTCCGCGCAAAGCACGCCGGGGAGCTGCGATGCATAAGCCAGGTACTCATCGAGCTCGGGATCTGAGCCGTTAAAATCAAGGATGATGAAGGAATCGTCAGCAAAGGAGATGTGAGCGCGGTCTGTCTCGATGTCGGGGGCGGCGCAGCCGTCGCAGAGCGTAACAATGACCGTGGTGAGGGCATCCGGCTGGGCAGATGCGCAAGAACGGACGGCAGACGGGCCGTCGCTTCGGATATATGAGCCGCCGAGCAGAACGCTGAGGCTCAAAAGAAGGATAAATACTCTTTTCATATATATGCAATATCCGGTGGAGCGGGATATCAGAGGCTGTGTAATGATAAACCTGTTTGCTTCCTTAATAAAAGCAATAATAATATACAGTCTGTCTTTTCCAAACGCAAGACTTTTTTGAATCGGGGCGCGGTAACGGCGAAAAAGGGTAAAGTAAGCGCCAAAAAGTGCTTGACGTATGCGGAATTCTGTGATAATCTGTTAGGGCTGGTGCGCATACAGCTTTTTTTTGTTGCGCAAAAGCATAACATTTTATTTGCAGCCACGGGCAACATACCACATTGCCTGTGAGTATCAGAAAACGGAGGTGGAAGTTGTGCGAGTACAAATTACATTAGCATGCACAGAGTGCAAGCAGCGTAACTACAACACGACGAAAGAGAAAAAGAATCATCCTGACAGAATGGAAACAAAGAAGTACTGCAGATTCTGCAAGAAGCACACCATGCACAAGGAAACGAAGTAAGGGAAAGGAAGGTACTTATGGCAGAGACAAACAAAGCGGCTGCTAATACCAAGCCTGCAAAGAAGAGCTTCCTCAAGGGCGTTCGCTCCGAGTGGAGGAAGATCACCTGGCCTTCAAAGGAGACTTTATTCAAAGAGTCTACCGCAGTTGTAATTATTTCTATCCTTCTGGGCTTGCTCATTGCATTGATCGATGCAGCGATCAAACTCGGACTCGACAAGATCATTGTTTGATAAACTAGATAGGAGTAAATATGGCAGAAGCTAAATGGTACGTTGTTCATACCTACTCGGGTTATGAAAACAAGGTCATGCTCGACCTTAAGAAAACAATTGAAAACAGAGGGCTTCAGGACCAGATATTGGATGTTTCGGTTCCCGTGCAGACTGTCACCGAGATCAGAGCCGGTGTCAAAAAGCAGGTTGAAAAGAAGATGTTCCCCGGATACGTGCTCATCAACATGATCATGAACGATGACACCTGGTATATCGTTAGAAATACCCGCGGCGTAACAGGCTTCGTAGGTCCCGGATCAAAGCCGGTTCCTCTTTCCGAAGAGGAGATGGACGCGATGTACAACGGACCGAGCGAGATTCTGCTTGACTTTGAGGAAGGCGACACGGTTACGATCATCAACGGTACATGGAAAGACAGTCAGGGTGTGGTAAGAGCCATTGACCTGGACGCACAGACCGTGACGATCAATATCGATATGTTCGGCAGGGAGACACCTGTTGAACTCGGACTTACGGACGTAAGATCCGATAACTAATACAGTTTTTTATTCGATTATGAAAAGAGGAGACAATAATGGCTAAGAAAGTTACAGGTTACATTAAGTTACAGATTCCTGCAGGCAAGGCGACTCCGGCACCCCCGGTTGGTCCCGCACTTGGACAGCACGGTGTTAACATCGTTCAGTTCACAAAGGAATTCAATGCCAGAACGGCACAGATGGGTGATCTGATCATCCCCGTAGTTATTACGGTATACGCAGACAGAAGCTTCAGCTTCATCACAAAGACTCCTCCCGCAGCTGTTCTTCTCAAGAAGGCCTGCAACATCAAGACCGCGTCGGGTCAGCCCAACAAGGTTAAGGTTGCTACCATCAAGAGATCAGAGGTACAGAAGATCGCAGAGCAGAAGATGCCCGATCTTAATGCCGCAAGCATCGAAGCTGCAACAAGTATGATTGCCGGTACCGCTCGTTCGATGGGTATCGTAGTTGAGGACTAATTGACAACATTTAACAAAATCACATTTGAAGAAGTGGAAGGATTCACGAGGATCCGCTAACACCACCAGGAGGTAAATAATGAAAAGAGGAAAAAAATACCAGGAAGCAGCGAAGCTCATCGATAAGACTGCTCTTTACGATGTAGCCGATGCATGCAGTTTAGTTAAGAAGACATCTACAGCTAAGTTTGACGAGACCATCGAAGCTCATTTCCGTATGGGTCTGGACGGACGTCATGCAGATCAGCAGATCCGCGGCGCCGTAGTTCTCCCTCACGGAACAGGTAAGACCGTTCGCGTTCTCGTTTTCGCTAAGGGACCCAAGGTTGCAGAGGCTGAGGCAGCAGGCGCTGACTATGTAGGCGGCGACGAGCTGATCCCTAAGATCCAGAACGACGGCTGGTTTGAGTTCGACGTAGTTGTTGCTACTCCCGACATGATGGGCGTTGTAGGACGTCTCGGTCGTGTACTCGGACCTAAGGGCTTAATGCCTAACCCTAAGGCCGGCACCGTAACAATGGACGTTGCAGGCGCTATCAAGGACATCAAAGCCGGTAAGATCGAGTACCGTCTCGACAAGACCAACATCATTCACTGCCCTATCGGAAAGGCTTCCTTCACCGAGGAGCAGCTTACCGACAACGCTAACGCACTTATCTCCGCGCTGATCAAGGCTAAGCCCGCTGCAGCAAAGGGACAGTACATCAAGAGCGCTACCATCGCAGCATCGATGGGCCCCGGCATCAAGCTGAATCCCAACAGACTGGTTGAGGCATAAAATACGACTTTATAACTTCAGAGGGCGCCGCCTGCTTTCAGCAGGCGGCGCCTTTTTCTGATGTCTGCGACCGGTCTTCCTTAAGCTGCGGCCAGTGTCCGTGTAAGATTATCCCAAAACACGGTCGGCTGCCTTCGCCGGGCATCGCACTAATTGTCGCGTTCTCCCGGCGACGCAAGAAAATAAGGGTCGCCTTCGAACGCGCACAGTGCTCGCGCGGCTCAGTCGCTCCCTACCGTTTTGGGATGATCTCACACGTACGCCGGCCTTTGTTAGTGAAGAAGAGGGCTTCCGCAGAACTTGCGGAAGCCGGTGTATTTTGATTTATTGTCCGAGTGTTGCAAAGAGAGCCGCGATCTGTTCGGGTGACATGGCCGCGTTGGGATCGGAAGGGATCTCGACAGCGGGAGCTGCAGGTGCTGCAGGAGCAGGCACAGGCTCGGGTGCCGGAGCGGGCTCGGTGGGAGCAGCGTTGGCAGCGAACATGGCCGCGATCTGCTCGGGAGTAAGAGCTGCATTGGGATCCGAAGGGATCTCGACTGCAGGTGCCGCGGGTGCGGGAGCAGGCTCAGGAGCTGCTTCGACAACGGGCTCAGGAACAGGTTCAGGAGCTGCTTCGACAACGGGTTCGGGAGCAGGCTCGGGAACGGGAGCGGGTTCGGAAACTGCCTCAACCACGGGCTCGGGAACGGGCTCGGGGGCTGCCTCAACAACCGGCTCGGGAACTGCCTCGACTACAGGTTCGGGAATCGGTTCGGGAGCTGCTTCGGCGACAGGTTCGGGAGCGGGCGCAGCAGCCTTGGGAGCCGCAGCCTTAGTTTTGGGCTTGGCGGCTGCTTTCGGTTTGGCCGCAGGTTTGGGTGCCGGAGCGGGTGCTGATTCTGCGGCAGGCGCAGGTTCGGGAATTGCCTCTACAGCGGGTTCGGGAACTGATTCAGCAACGGGCTCGGGAGTAGGCTCAGGAACTGCCTCGGCAACCGGTTCGGGAACTGCTTCGACTGCGGGCTCAGGAATTGCCTCAGCCACAGGCTCGGGAGCTGTTTCCGTATCTGCGGGGATATCCGCGTCGAGCGATATATCGGGAATCGTGGCTATATCGGGCTCTGCGGGGATATCCGCATCAAGTGAGATATCAGGAACTACGGCGATATCAGTATCTGCGGGGATATCCGCGTCGAGCGATATATCAGGGATTGCGGCTATATCGGGTTCTGCGGGGATATCCGCATCAAATGAGATATCTGGAACAGCGGCGATATCGGGTTCAGCAGGGATGTCTGCGTCAAGTGATATATCGGGGATCGCATCGAGTGCGGGTTCTGCGGGGATATCTGCAGGTTCGGCTGCAGCCTCAGTCACAGCCTCGGGAACTGCTTCAGCCATAGGTTCGGGAACCGCCGCGGCTGCGGGCTCGGGGATCGCGTCGGGCGCGGGCACGGCAGCGATCTCGGACTCGGCCTGCTCGGCCATGGCACGGATATTGGCGCGATTGACCGCCATGAAACCGTCGGATCTGGGCTCTTCGGCCTCAGCGGCGGGAGCCTCCTCGGGTACGGTGGCAGCGGCCTCGGGGATCCGGAGCTCACCTACCTCGTCTATGATCGTCTTTAATGCGTCGATTCTCTTCTTGAGCTCGGCGCATTCTTCCACCTGAGCCCTGAGCGCGGCGTTTTCGCGCTTTAAGGCCTTGTTTTCGTCGGTGGTCTTTGTGATGAGACGCGCGAGGAAATAAGAGCTGAAGACGTAATCTCTCATCATGGGATCGAGTTTGCTGATGTCCAGATTATCGAGAACCTCGATATCGGCGGGCAGATCGTTCAACATGTGTGTGCCTCCTTATGGTTACAGTTTAAATTTCAAAACGGTTTCGTTAAGCGAATCCGATATGAGCTGCTGTTCGCCGGCCATATTCGCGACATTGTTTATATGACCGGATACCGCTTCTACATTGTCCATGATACTGCGGCTGATCTCGGTGGTTTCCGAAGTGGCGTCGGCGATCTCCTGGATAGCCATCGTAACTTCGCCGATGATGGTCCTGATGCTCTGGGCCATATTTGAGATGTTGTCGCTGCTTTCCTTGAAACTCTCGGCATCCTTGCCGTACTGGTCGGCAACGGTGACGAAGTTGCGGTAATCAGGCGTAACGGTGGACTTGAGGAACTCAAGCAGTTCGTTGGCCGAGTCGGTAAGCTCGGTAAATGCGGCCTGAACCTCGCCGATCGTTTTCTGGATAGCGCCGACGGTCTCTGTGGTATTGCCCGCGAGGGAACCGATCTCATTGGCAACAACTGCGAATCCGCGGCCGGCTTCGCCTGCGCGTGCCGATTCGATGGAAGCGTTCAGCGAGAGCAGATTGATCTCCTCAGCAATATTGGAGATGACATCGGCCAGAGTGCTGACATTGGCAACGACCTTAGCGCCCTCAATGCTGCGCTCAAGCTGCTTCTGGTACTTTTCGGTAAGCTCCTGCGCGGTCTCAAAAGACTTTTTGGACTGCTGCTCGATCTCGGCGGCACGGGCAACGATCTCTTTGCTCATGTTCATCGTCTGATCGGTCTCGCCCGTAAGCATCGTGATATTTGCGAGAACCTCTTCCGAGGAAGCGTTGACCTCTTCGGTAGCGGAACTGGTGGTACTCATTTCGTCGTTTACGCGGCCGGTCATATTGCGGATGTCTTCGAATTTGTCAGCCAGCTCGACGGAAGCCTCGTTCATCTGCGAGGATGATTTGTCGAGGGAAGCCGCGTAACCCGCGATGCCGCTGATTATGCCCTTGTTGTTGTCGTACATCTCGTTTAAGGCGCCGCTCATAACGCCGATCTCGTCCTCGGAAGTCACATTCAGGCGGTCGACGGTGAAATTGCCCTGAGAGAGTTCTCCGACGAAATTCTTGACGTAGATCGTCTTTTTGGAAATATCCCTTATAACCAGAGATATGAGAAGTATCTCAACGATGACCGCGATGACCGAAACGAGAGCCATGATGAGCATGAGTCGGTTGATCGAGCTGTAGATCTCGGAATCCGTGATATGTATCATGAGCTTCCAGCCGGTCGAGGGCACTGTGGTATAATATACGGTTTCGGCACCTCTGCCCGAGCTCATGTTCTCGGTACCGGTCGCCCGGCCCATAACGGCGGCTCCGACACCGGCCATTTCCCTGTCGCTGTCTTCGGTGATCTTCAACGCGTTCGCGATCTTGGAATCGTCGACGCCGGCCAGATATGTGCCGACGCTGTCAAGCATGATGGCTTTGCCGGTCTTGCCGACGCTTATGTCGTTTACCAGATCGGTGATCGAAGAAAGCTCGATATCGACGGTGACGCAGCCAATGTACTTGCCGTCATCCGAGAGGATCGGGGCGGAGCAGGTACTCATTATGAGCCCGGAAGTGGGATCGTAATAGGGGTCGGTAATGACGGCCGAAGTGGAATTCTTTGCGTTTAAATAGTATTCCTGTATGAAATAATTGTATTCTGCGTTGCTGTATTCGTAGGTGACGGTGATCTGACCGCCGTCCTTGTATATATAAGGCCCGAAATACTCCAGGGCGGCATCGAAGGCATATGGCTCGAACCACAGTCCGCTGCCGAGGATCATGTCATCCGACTGGATGATGCGGGTGAGTATGTTCTGATACTCTCTGGCACTGGTATGTGTATAGTTGCCTGCTACCATGTCGGAAATTATGGTCGCAGCAGTGGAAATACCTTTTAATTTCTCTTCGACATTTCTTTCAGCGGCCGAAAGTTCGGCGTACATTCTGTTGTCGAGCTGTTCGCCGATGGCCTTTTGGCTGCTGGCGATACTGACGAGGGTCAGTATCAGCATCGGGATGATCAGTACCGGAAGAACGAAGGTGAGCATGCGGGTGCTGATTTTTTTGAATTTCATATAATGGTCTCCTCTCGTGGAACGGCGGGTTTACTGTTGCCCGACAAAAATGTCCGAACGTATGACAATCGTGTCAGGGGGGATCACGCTGATTATACACTATAATTTATGATTTGTCACGAATTATGTATTGAAAAACAGGAGTTTATGTAATTAAAAGATTATAAACACAAAAACAGAATTAATAAGAGCAAGGACATTATTCCGAAAGAAATGCGGAAAAAGTCTGAAGCACCGCTCGGAAATCACATATAAGAGTGATTGTTTTTTTGCGTTGATGGTGTAAGATAAAGAATGAAATGGTATAGAATAAAACTAACAGGAGGTATGAAAATGAGCAGATCTGTCAGAAAAGCAATCGCGTTTATCACTTTCCTGGCTATGGCTATCCAGACATTCGTGTTCAGCGATGTCATGCCTGCTTCGGCGGCGGAGACTGAATTTTCGGTCAACGATTGGGGAACTCTCGGCGAGATATTGAACCCCACCGAGGAGGTTACGATCCCTGCGGATACCGGGGCTGAATCCATCTCTTTGTATCTGTACAATTCCGGGATCAGGAAGCTTACGATCAAGGGTGAGTACAGCAGTATTTATATTTCCTCGGCGCAGGATCTGGAGGAGCTGGTCATTCCGAAGGATGTTGCATCGATAACTCTGACTTCGCTGGAAAAGCTTACCACTCTGAAAATAGGCAACGGAACCGATAACCTTTATCTGTACTAT
Source organism: Lachnospiraceae bacterium (assembly GCA_016288005.1). Classification (GTDB taxonomy): domain Bacteria; phylum Bacillota; class Clostridia; order Lachnospirales; family Lachnospiraceae; genus RUG11977. Next base: position 30,851 of record JAEEXY010000023.1, on the reverse strand, counting down.
ATTCCGTCGCTTACATCGCTTACGCTTCCCGATTCGCTTTCGATCCTGAGCGTCAGCGAGATGTCCGGTCTGAAGAGCCTTAAGCTGAACAAGGGTCTCGAGACATATCGACAGTCCGGGTGCCCCGATCTTAAAGTCACGATCCCTGCGACAGTCAATAACCTAAGCTGTGATGATTATTCGCTCATTACCATAGATAAGAATAATCCTTACTATGAGGTCTATGACGGCAGCCTGTATGACGCTGATAAATTCCTTGTTACGGCGGCGAATAAGCCTAACCTTAATATCAAAGAGGGAACTCTCGGTATCCGCAGCGAAGCGCTTTGCGGCGCATATGCGGTCACCACGATCAATATGCCCGATTCGGTACTTTATCTGGATGAGTACGCTCTGTACGGAGGCGGCAACGTTAAGAAACTGAAGGTCTCAAAGAATCTGCTCAGTATCCAGCAATATGTGTTCACAGGCCTGGCTGCGGATACGATCAAGCTTCCCTCGACGCTTGAATATGTCGATACCGCAGCGTTTAACGGCTATTACGGCAGCGTTTCGATAGACGGAGACTATTCCGAAGCGATCATAAAGACCGGTTCGGGAATATACAAAAAGGATTATTACCCGGACGGCTATTCGCTGATATACTATGCTAAAAATAAAACAAAACTGGATCTGCGCTCCGATTGCACATCGATCGAAGAAGGCGCGATAAACGGCTGTCAGTTTACTACACTTGATGTGCCCGAAGGCGTAAGATATTTCGGCGCATATCTTGACGAATGCACTAAGCTTAAGACGATCAATCTGCCCGCGTCGCTGACATATTTCAGTGATTCTGACGCATTTTACGGCGGCGCTCCGAATCTTCAGCAATATACCGTGGATTCGGATAACGAAACCTATTCCACCTATGACGGCTGCCTCTACAGCAAGGATAAGCAGATCCTCTATACGGTTCCGCTCGGAAAGAAGGAAATCAAGGTTGTCAGGGGCTGCGTGACTATGAGGAATTACTGCTTCGGCAGTGCTTATACCGGTGATTATGATTATGATATGAGATATATCACGGTTGAGCTTCCCGCCACAGTAAGGGCGTTCCCCGATTACGGCTATTGTGACGCCATCGATTTTGCAAGGGTTACGTCCGGCACCACATCGGCGGAATGGATATACAACCTCAGCACAGACTACCGCAGCTACTGGAATCCCGTTACTTACGAGTTTACCGATACGAGCAAGGAGATACTTAGCAAGATCGCGATGCCCGATCAGATCACGCTGAAGAAGGGCAAGACAGCGGATATTGTTTATACATATCCTTGGGGCCTCAATGTGGTTACGGATCTGTCCGCCGCATACAACAACACCTTCGCAAAGGTTTCCTTCAAGTCGTCGAAGAAGTCGATAGCAAAGGTTGACAAATACAGCGGTGTGATCACGGGTGTCAAGAAGGGATCGACAACGATCAAAGCAACCTTTGTAATGTTTGACGGAACAAAGAAAACCTTTAAGATCAAAGTCAAAGTCAAGAAATAGGCATGAAATACAAACGGAACAATAAACGCGTACATACACCCGAAGCGGTGACCAGAGGCTACGAAAAGGTATTCATCATCCTTTCGCTGATCTTCTTTTCGGTATATCCTTTTATCGCGAGAGTGACGGTCCTGACCGTCACCGCGGATGAGAATTACTGGTTCACCACAACGAACGGGCGTATATGCGACATAGCACTGTATCCGAAAGAAATCGCAATCGCCGCCTTTGCGGCGGTTGCGATACTCTTTTTTGCGGGTGAGATGATATTCCCGGACCATCCGGAGCATCTTGATACGGTGAAGTTCGGGAGGATATGGCCGGCCTTTGCGTTTATGGGCGGCATGCTCCTGTTCGCGAGCCTTTCGCTCGCGTTCTCAAAAAACACAAAAGTGGCATTCCTCGGAGTGCATACCGAATATGAGGGTTACCTCGCGCTGATCTCGTATCTGGCGGTCTGCCTTTTCGGTATCTATTACATGCGAAAGGACGACGCGGTCGAGCTGCTCAAAGGTTTTATAACGATCGTTTCGATCGCCGCGGGCACGCTCTCGTGTGTGGAGCTGCTCGTAAAGCCTGTTTTGGAGTTCAGGTTCGTGCAGCATCTGATCTCGTCCGCAGAGCTTAGGGAACTGGCCGAGAGCATCAGGAGCCTGTATTTTACCGGGCAGGCCTCGCTGATGTTCAACAACCCCGGTTTTCTGGGAGGTTTCGCGGCACTCATGATCCCACTCGACGCTGCACTTTATGCGGAGGCAAAGGGACGGGGGCAAAAATGTCTGCGGCTTGCGGCACTCGTACTTATGAGCGTCGCGATGTACGGATCGCATTCGAGGGCTGCCGAGGCGAGTCTCATTGTGAGCATACCGCTCGCGCTCATTCCTTCGATGCTTAAACTCAAAAAAGAGCCGAAAAAGGTTCTCATATCGGCAGCCGCTGCGGCGGTGCTGTGCATAGCCGCGGTCGTTGGTGTCGCTGCGGCCGTGCGCGCGAAGAACGGAACGCAGGCGGCGAGCGGTCCCGCAGCCAGAGCGGAGAGACTGTTTAAGCTCGACAAGGCGGAACTGAACTACGGCATGCTGTTCTTTACCTCGGGCGAGGATACTTTGGTCTGCAGCGTGGACAGGAAAAAGCTTTCGGAGTATCTTTCAAAGACAACGGATGAAAAGGCTTTTGTCGACTGCATAAACTTCATGGACTACGTCGGGAATACGCTCGGCACACAGTATTCGCGCTTTGACAACGACAGGGTCGATCTCCATCTGGAGGGCGTGGCGCCCGCGGATCCGAGGTTCGACATGATAACGGTCGCCACCGAGGGCAGGATGGTATATTTCTGCTTCGGCTACGACGGACCCGCGCAGTTCGCTTTGACCGAAGAAGGCTTCAGGTCTTTTATCCAGGGCGAAAAGCTCGAGGACAGGATACCCCAGCCTAAAGTGACCGGTTTCGAGAAATTTTACGGTTTCGGTACGGGGCGCGGCTATATCTGGATACAGTCGCTGCCGGTGATGGCAGAATGCCTTCTTATCGGAAAGGGCTGCGGCAACTTCGCCTTTAATTTCCTGCAGAACGAGATGGTCGGTCTCTTAAACACCAACGGCTCGACCAAATACGTGATCGACAGGCCTCATAACTGGTACATCCAGAGTTTTGTCTCGAACGGCCTGCCTTATCTGCTGTCAATGCTCGCGCTGTTCGTATTCGTGATCGTACGCTTTATCGGCATGATAAGGGCAAAGCAGTTCACGTACGCAGACGCGGGGTTGTTCGGAGCCTGCGTGGGATACATGATCACGGGCATCATCAATGACAGCTGCGTTACGGTGAGCCCCATATTCTGGCTGCTGCTCGGAGCTGCGCTGGTTCGGACGGCGGGGATATCCCTGCGCGGCAGCAGGTGAGGTTGTAAGCCGGCTGCAAATTGCCGGAAAAAATGCTTGACAACAGAATACATGCATGATAATATACTCGAGGTTGTGATGTTTCACACCCATTGCCCGAAGACAGCTGGTACGCTTTTACAGCGTGTAAGATCCGTTAGGATCGCCCGCCGAGGATGAGAATGTATCTGTTTATAATTATGACTTATACGGCTCTCCTGTTCAGGCAGGGGGGCCGATTTTTATCGCCTCCCAAAAATAAGATAGGAGGAAAATCAAATGGCAAAGGTTGAACTTAAGGCCCCCATTATCGATGAGATCAAGGGCCACGTTGCGGATGCCAAGGCTATCGTAGTTGTTACCTACTGCGGAATCAACGTTGAGCAGGATACGGCACTTCGTAAGTCCTTAAGAGAAGCCGGTGTTGTATACAAGGTATACAAGAACACCTTCCTTAAGAGAGCTTTCGAGGGAACCGATTACGCGCAGCTTGACGGCGTTCTCGAGGGAACAACGGCTGTAGCTATCGCAAAGGAAGATGCTACCGCACCCGCAAGAATCTTAGCTGATAACATGAAGAACATCCCCGCTCTTCAGTTCAAGGCCGGCGTTATCGACGGTACCTACTACGATGAGGCAGGATGCAAGGTTATCGCTACCATCCCTTCAAGGGAAGTACTTATTTCCAAGTTACTTGGTTCACTGCAGTCACCTGTTACCAACTTCGCCCGTGTACTCAAGCAGATCGCGGAGAAGCAGCAGGAGAACGCATGACTTATTGCGCACAGTCGGCGCAGCACTATTAATTAATTACGGAGGATATTAAAATGACTACACAGGAATTTATCGATGCTATCAAGGGCATGACCGTTTTAGAGCTTAACGACCTCGTTAAGGCTTGTGAGGAAGAGTTTGGCGTTAGCGCAGCAGCAGGCGTTGTTGTAGCAGCTGGCCCCGCAGCAGCAGCTGAGGAAGAGAAGACCGAGTTCAACGTAGAGCTTACCGAAGCAGGCGCTGAGAAGGTTAAGGTTATCAAGGTTGTTCGTGAGATCACCGGACTTGGCCTCAAGGAAGCTAAGGATACCGTTGACGGCGCTCCCAAGGTTATCAAGGAAGGCGCTAGCAAGGCTGAGGCTGAAGAGATCAAGAAGAAGCTCGAGGAAGTTGGAGCAAAGGTTACTCTTAAGTAATTTAATACCGATTGATTTTCCTAAAACCTCCGGGGAAACTCGGAGGTTTTTTCTGTTTACTTGCCTAGTGTTTCGATATATAATGTACTTGTAGAGAACTTTGTATTTGCGGAGGCAGTTATGTCAATTGCTAGAGCGTCGCGCATCAAGAACGAGATGTGCTATCTTAGGCTTTGCATAGATACTTACGACGGCGGAGAGATCCGCGGCCGTCTGTTCAACGCGTATTACAGGGATGCTCTTTTTTTTGAGAACTGCATGGATATGATCCGGCAGATCGAGTACATATTTGATAATTTTGACTATCCCCATTCCACGATGGATATCCGCAGCTTCGAGACCGAGGAGGACAAGGCGCAGCATCCGCCCGTGATCAGGGTCCGGAGCGCCCCGACAAAGGAACTGTACTCGCACAATGTCAGCGGTGACCTCGCGACACTCAGGATGAGGGTTATGTTCAGACAGAACGCGAGCTGGCAGGGGACTCTCAGATGGATGGAAGAGGGCATGGAAGAGAATTTCCAGAGCGTTCTGGAACTGCTGATGCTGATCGACTCGGTCTTCGAAGACGAATGAAAATTGCATTTTCAGTCGTCCGATACTTCTTGGGGGATTTTATATGGTTACGATTCAGGAGCTGCTTGAGAAAGCTGCGGGGATGAAGGGTTCAGACCTGCATCTTTCGGTCGGCGCACCGCCCAAGGTGCGTATTTACGGCGAACTAAAAGCAATCGAGGGCTCGAGGCTTACGCCCGAGGACATGCACGATCTGGTTTATTCGATCCTGCCCGCAAAACTGGTTCCGCGATTTGAGGAACAGGGCGAGGTCGATTTTTCTTATTCGATACCGAGCATCGGGCGTTACCGCGCAAACCTCTATCTGCAGAGAGGTTCTCTTGCCATGACTATCCGTCTGGTGGGAGAGCAGATCCCTTCTGCGGCAGAGCTTGGCATTCCCGAGGCAGTAACGGAGCTCGTGCATAAAAGACGCGGACTCGTGCTGGTCACCGGTCCCACGGCGTCGGGCAAGACTTCCACGCTCGCGTCCCTTATCGACCTGATCAACAGTACCTACGCATACAGCATCATCACTCTCGAGGACCCGGTCGAATACCTGCATCCGCATAAGATGTCGATCGTCAACCAGCGCGAGATCGGCACGGACACCAGGAGCTACTCCACGGCGCTCACTTCGGCGCTCAGGGACAATCCAGACGTCATAGTTATCGGCGAGATGAGGGATGCCGAGACCATTTCGACCGCGCTGACCGCGGCAGAGACCGGACATCTGGTATTTTCGACGACGCACACACTCGGCGCGACCAATACGATCGACCGTATCATCGATGCGTTCCCGCCTTATCAGCAGACACAGGTACGCAGCCAGCTGGCGGCCGTTATCGAGGGCATCATTTCCCAGCAGCTGATCCCGATCGCGGACAACCAGGGCCGCAGGGCGGCGTTTGAGGTCATGCTCGCCAATCCTTCGATCCGCGCAATGATCCGCGAGGGCAAGACGCATCAGATAGGCGGCATCATGCAGGCCAACAAGCGCCAGGGTATGCAGATCATGGACGACGCGCTGTTTGAGCTCTACGTCAACCATCAGATCGACAGGGATCAGGCGATAAGCTACGCCATGGATCCGGTTTCGCTGGGCGCGCGTATGTTCGCTTAACGACGGCGGATAATGATTTTTATAAAGGACAACTGTAATTAATGGCTGAAAACAAAATGGGCGTAATGCCCGTAAAAAAGCTGCTTGTGAGCATGTCGCTGCCGATGATGGCATCGATGCTCGTACAGGCACTGTACAATATCGTAGACAGTATATTCGTATCGCGCATCAGCGAGAACGCGCTGACCGCGGTATCGATGGCGTTTCCGCTGCAGACGCTGATGATAGCTCTCGCGGGCGGAACCTGTGTCGGCATCAACGCGATACTTTCGAGAGCGCTCGGAGAGAAGGATTTCGCAAAGGCGGACAAGACCGCGGAAAACGGCATTTTCCTGGCACTGCTGAGTTACCTGTTGTTTCTCGTGATCGGACTGACCGTTGTGGGACCTTTTTACAGGAGCCAGACTCAGGACGCCGAGATCATCGCGTACGGCGAACAGTATCTGACCATAATCCTGACATTTTCGTTCGGTATCTTCGGACAGTTCATATTTGAGAGACTGCTGATCTCGACGGGCAGGACGATGCTCTCGATGATCACTCAGGGTACGGGCGCCATAATCAACCTCATCCTCGACCCGATCCTGATATTCGGACTGCTTGGCGCGCCTAAGATGGGTATCCGCGGCGCCGCTGCGGCTACGGTCGCGGGACAGATCATAGCGGCGGTCATTGCCTGCGTACTGAACGTTAAGAAAAACAAGGAGATAAACATCAGGCTTAAGGGCTTCAGGCCCGACGGCGCGATGATAGCGCAGATATACAGGATAGGCGTGCCTTCGATCATCATGCAGTCGATCGGATCACTGATGGTCTATATCATGAACAAGGTGCTGATAGGCTTCTCGTCCACCGCGGTCGCGGTATTCGGCGTATATTTCAAGCTCCAGAGCTTCATATTCATGCCGATATTCGGACTCAACAACGGACTGATCCCTATCGTCGCTTACAATTACGGAGCGGGCAAGCGTGACCGCATGATGAAGACCTGGCGTTTTGCGTGGGTACTCGCGACCGTGATCATGCTGTTCGGAGTGATAGCGTTTGAGGTATTCCCGACGCCGCTGCTTAAGATATTCGACGCATCCGATGAGATGCTCGCGATCGGCAGGGTCGCGCTGCGCGTGATCGGTGTGCATTTCCCTGTTGCCGCGTACTGCATAGTTACCGGTTCGATGTTCCAGGCGCTCGGCACCAGCGTTTACAGCATGATCACATCGATCATGAGACAGATCGTGGTGCTGATCCCCGCCGCGATCCTGCTGGCGCAGCTCGGGAATGTGGACTATGTATGGTGGTCCTTCCCGATCGCCGAGGTCATGTCGGCGGCTGCCACCACATTCTTCTTTAACCGTATTTATAAAAATATCATAAGCAGGATAGGGACCTGGGAAGAGGTGCCGGAAGAGGCATGACGAGCCGGAACGCTTCGGAGATAAGTGCAGAAAGCAAGAAATGCTCCCGCATGAACGGGAGCATTTTATTACTTTTATACAGTTGACACTTTGACAAAAGCGTGTTATTATGAATGATGCGTATTTGTGGATTTATGCCTATAACAGTAATATTATAGCATATTTCACGACTATTGCAAAGGGATTTTTTAAAATTTTTTACAATGACACGAGGCAAGCCTTTTTGTTAGAAAAGGTTTATTGTCTTGTGGCTTTTGTGCGAAAATTGCAGGTCCCACTATAACTTTCGAGAGGTGAAAACATCAATGATTGAAAAGAACAGAATACGTCCGATCCACGTCGGTAAGGGCGTAAGAATGAGCTACTCGAAGCAAAAAGAAGTACTGGAGATGCCCAACCTCATTGAGGTCCAGAAGAAATCATACGAATGGTTCCTTACCGAGGGTCTTACCGAGGCATTCCGTGATATTTCTCCCATCGAGGACTATAACGGTAAGCTGAGTCTTGAGTTCATCAGTTTTCAGTTATGCAAGGATGACGTTAAGTATACCATTGAAGAGTGTAAGGAACGTGATGCGACTTACGCGGCGCCCCTCAAGGTTAAAGTTAGACTTCACAATAAAGAGGACGAGGATGTGATCAAGGACCATGAGATATTCATGGGCGACTTCCCCCTCATGACCGAGACAGGTACGTTCGTTATCAACGGCGCAGAGCGAGTTATCGTCAGCCAGCTGGTACGTTCCCCCGGAATCTACTTTGACATCGCGCACGATAAGCTCGGAAAGAGGCTGTTCTCCAGCCAGGTTATCCCGAGCCGCGGTGCATGGCTTGAGTATGAGACCGATTCGAACGATGTTTTCTACGTAAGAGTTGACCGTAACCGTAAGGTTACCGTTACCACCTTCCTCCGTGCGCTTGGTATCGGCACCAAGGCCGAGATCATCGAGATGTTCGGCGATGAGAAGAAGATCGAGGCTTCCTTCGAGAAGAACCCTCTGGATGAGGATTCCTACGAGGCCGGCATCAAGGAGCTCTACAAAAAGCTTCGTCCCGGCGAGCCCGTTTCCGTAGAGAGCGCAGAATCACTCCTCAACAGCATGTTCTTCGACGCGAGACGTTACGATCTGGCCAAGGTCGGACGTTACAAGTTCAACAAGAAGCTCCACATGCATAACCGCATCGTAGGCTTCGTTCTCGCCGAGGACGTTGTTGATACCGATACCGGCGAGATCATTGCGGCGGCAGGCAGCAGGGTTGACAACGAGCTGGCGGACAAGATCCAGAACTCGGGCGTTTTCTCCGTTACCGTTCAGGCCGAGGAGCGCAATGTTAAGGTTCTCTCCAACAGGATGGTAGATCTTGCGGCACATGTTCCTTTCAAGTGCACCGATAAGGTTCTTGCGGAGCTGGGCATCAACGAGGCTGTTTACTATCCCGAGCTGAAGGCTCTGCTCGACGAGTTCTCCGACGAAAAGGAGCTCAAGGAGCAGATCAAGCGTCATGTTAACGAGCTGATCCCGAAGCATATCACCAAAGAGGATATCCTCGCTTCGATCAACTATAACATTCACATCGAGCACGGCATCGGCTTCAAGGATGATATCGATCACCTCGGAAACCGCCGTATCCGCTGCGTAGGCGAGCTGCTCCAGAACCAGTACCGCATCGGTCTGGCACGTATGGAGCGTACCGTTCGCGAAAGAATGACCACACAGGACCTCGAAGGCGTAAGCCCTCAGTCCCTTATCAATATCAAACCCGTGACCGCGGCTGTTAAGGAGTTCTTCGGAAGCTCCCAGCTGTCACAGTTCATGGACCAGCATAACCCTCTCGGTGAGCTTGCTCACAAGAGAAGACTTTCGGCGCTCGGCCCCGGCGGACTTTCCCGTGACCGTGCCGGATTCGAGGTTCGAGACGTACACTATACGCATTACGGCCGTATGTGTCCCATCGAGACACCCGAAGGTCCCAACATCGGTCTGATCAACTCACTTGCGTCATACGCAAGGATCAATGAATACGGCTTCATCGAGGCTCCCTACCGCAAGGTGGACAAGTCCGATCCCGCCGATCCCGTTGTTACCGATGAGGTTGTTTACCTCACCGCCGACGAGGAAGATAAATACGTTGTTGCGCAGGCGAATGAGCCCCTTGATGAGCAGGGTCACTTCATCCACAGCAACATTTCGGGACGTTTCAGACAGGATACCTCACAGTATCAGAAGGCTAAGGTCGATCTGATGGACGTATCGCCCAAGATGGTATTCTCCGTAGCTACAGCGCTTATCCCGTTCCTGCAGAACGACGATGCGAACCGTGCCCTGATGGGTTCGAACATGCAGCGTCAGGCCGTTCCGCTCTTGAGGAGCCAGGCTCCCGCGGTCGGCACGGGCATGGAGGCAAAGACAGCCGTTGACTCGGGTGTTTGCGTACTGGCCGAGCACGACGGCAAGATCGAGCGCGCTACCGCCAATTACATCACCATCCGCTGCGAGGACGGCTCGAAGGAAGAGCACAAGCTCTTAAAGTTCACACGAAGCAACCAGGGTACCTGCATCAACCAGCGTCCCATCGTTAATAAGGGCGATGTTGTAAAGGCAGGACAGGTTATCGCCGACGGTCCTTCGACAGACCACGGCGAGCTGGCACTCGGTACCAACCCTCTGATCGGTTTCATGACATGGGAAGGTTACAACTACGAGGATGCGGTACTGCTCAGTGAGCGTCTTGTTAAAGAAGATGTTTATACATCGGTTCATATCGAGGAATACGAGGCTGAGGCCCGTGACACCAAGCTCGGACCCGAAGAGATCACACGCGACGTTCCCGGTGTCGGCGACGACGCGTTAAAGGATCTGGACGACCGCGGCATCATCCGCGTCGGCGCAGAGGTTCGTGCGGGCGATATCCTGGTAGGTAAGGTTACTCCCAAGGGAGAGACCGAGCTGACCGCAGAGGAGAGGCTGCTCCGCGCGATCTTCGGTGAGAAGGCGAGAGAAGTACGTGATACTTCGCTCCGCGTGCCTCACGGCGAGTTCGGTATCATTGTTGACGCAAAGGTATTCAGACGCGACAACGGCGATGAGATGTCGCCCGGCGTAAACGAGACCGTACGCGTTTACATCGCTCAGAAGCGTAAGATCCAGGTCGGCGATAAGATGGCGGGCCGTCACGGAAACAAGGGTGTTGTTTCCCGCGTGCTTCCCGTAGAGGATATGCCTTTCCTTCCGAACGGCAGACCTCTCGACATCGTGCTGAACCCTCTGGGTGTTCCTTCACGTATGAATATCGGACAGGTTCTTGAGATCCACCTGAGCCTGGCCGCAAAGGTACTTGGATTCAATATCTCGACGCCCGTATTTGACGGCGCGAACGAGTACGATATCATGGATACTCTCGAAATGGCCAACGTCTATGTAAACGGCGAGGAAGGCGAGTTCGAGAAGAAATACAAGAAGGTGCTTGATAAGGAAATGTTCGAGCTTCTCCTTGCGCATCAGGAAGACGCGCGTAAGGAGTGGGGCGGAGTTCCGATCAACCGCGACGGTAAGGTTCGTCTGCGCGACGGCCGCACCGGTGAGTACTTCGACGGAGCGGTTACGATCGGATTCATGCATTACCTTAAGCTCCACCATCTGGTTGACGATAAGATCCATGCACGTTCAACCGGTCCTTACTCACTCGTTACACAGCAGCCTCTGGGCGGCAAGGCTCAGTTCGGCGGCCAGCGTTTCGGTGAGATGGAGGTTTGGGCTCTTGAAGCATACGGCGCAGCTCATGTACTTCAGGAGATCCTGACGGTTAAGTCCGATGATGTTACAGGTCGTGTAAAGACCTACGAAGCTATCGTTAAGGGAGAGAACATCTCCGAGCCCGGTATCCCCGAGTCCTTCAAGGTTCTCCTTAAGGAGCTCCAGTCGCTGGCTCTCGATGTTACCGTACTTGACGAGAACGGCCAGGAGGTTAAGCTGACCGAGGATATCGACTACGGCGAGGGTGACGGCAATGCCTGGAAGGAAGGCAATGACGATTACAACGCAGGCTATGGCGAGGATTACGGTGAGGCCGGTTATTCTGAGGTTCCTCAGGATGAGATCGACGGCTACTACGATTCCTACACGCCTATGGACGAGTTCGATATCGACAGCTTTGAGTCCTTTACGGATGTAGATGATCTCCCTTCAGAAGAAGATCAGTCCGATTCCGATGAGCAGTAACTAAAAAACCGGTTGATTTCGATATTTCCCGGAATATTTTACGAAAGGGAGTAACACATAATGGATTCCAATTACAATATGGAAAACGGAGTGAAGGAAGTTAACTACGATGCGATCCGCATCCAGCTTGCTTCTCCCGAGAAGATCCGCGAGTGGTCAAGAGCCGAGGTTAAGAAGCCCGAGACCATCAACTATCGTACTCTTAAGCCCGAGAAGGACGGTCTTTTCTGCGAAAAGATCTTCGGACCCACAAAGGACTGGGAGTGCCATTGCGGAAAATATAAAAAGGTTCGTTTCAAGGGCGTTGTCTGCGACCGCTGCGGTGTTGAGGTAACTAAGGCATCCGTACGTCGTGAGAGAATGGGACATATTGAGCTGGCTGCTCCGGTATCGCATATCTGGTACTTCAAGGGCATCCCGAGCCGCATGGGTCTCATGCTCGACCTCTCGCCCAGAGTACTTGAGAAGATCCTCTACTTCGGCGCTTATATAGTTCTCGATCCCGGAAAGACCAACCTCTTCTACAAGCAGGTTCTTACCGAGAAGGAGTTCATCGACGCCGAGAGCGAGTTTGGCAGAAAGAGCTTCCGCGCAGGTATGGGCGCTGAGGCGGTCAAGGAGCTGCTCTCCGTTATCGACCTCGAGAAGGAGTCTGAGGAGCTCAAGGCAGAGCTTAAGACCTCCACAGGCCAGAAGCGCGCGCGTATCATCAAGAGACTTGAGGTTGTTGAGGCATTCCGTGAGTCGGGCAACCGTCCCGAGTGGATGATCCTCGACGTTATCCCGGTTCTTCCTCCGGACCTTCGTCCCATGGTACAGCTGGACGGCGGACGTTTCGCCACCTCCGATATGAACGATCTCTATCGTCGTATCATCAACAGAAATAACCGTCTGAGAAGACTTCTTGAACTCGGCGCGCCCGAGATCATTATCCGCAACGAGAAGCGCATGCTGCAGGAAGCTGTTGACGCGCTGATCGATAACGGACGCCGCGGCCGTTCGGTTACAGGCCCCGGCAACAGACCGTTAAAGTCACTTTCCGACATGCTCAAAGGTAAGCAGGGACGTTTCCGTCAGAACCTGCTCGGCAAGCGTGTTGACTATTCGGGCCGTTCGGTTATCGTCGTAGGTCCCGAGCTTAAGATCTACCAGTGCGGTCTCCCCAAGGAGATGGCCATCGAGCTCTTCAAGCCCTTCGTTATGAAGGAGCTGGTTGAGCGCCAGATCGCGAACAACATCAAGCAGGCAAAGAAGATGGTTGAGCGCCTCCAGAACGAGGTTTGGGACGTGCTCGAGGACGTTATCAAGGAGCATCCCGTAATGCTGAACCGTGCACCTACACTGCACAGACTCGGTATTCAGGCGTTCGAGCCCATCCTTGTAGAAGGTAAGGCTATCAAGCTTCATCCCCTTGTTTGTACCGCTTTCAACGCCGACTTCGACGGCGACCAGATGGCAGTGCATCTTCCTCTTTCGGTAGAGGCACAGGCAGAGGCACGTTTCCTTATGCTTAGCCCTAACAACCTGTTAAAGCCTTCGGACGGAGGTCCCGTTGCCGTTCCTTCGCAGGATATGGTACTCGGTATCTACTATCTGTCTCTGTTCAAAGAGGGCGATAAGGGTGAGAACGGCTGCTACAAGAGCGAGAACGAAGCCATCCTCGCATACGAGAACGGAGCTATCACTCTTCAGGCACCCATATACGTTCGCCGTGAGGGTGTATGGCCCGAGACAGGCGAGAAGATCACAAAGGTTCTTCACACCACACTCGGACGTTTCATACTGAACGAGGCTATTCCTCAGGATCTCGGCTATGTTGACCGTTCGGACAAGGAGCATTTCCTTGACCTCGAGGTTGACTTCATCGTTAAGAAGAAGCAGCTCAAGCAGATCCTTGAGAAGTGCATCAACAACCACGGAGCCATCGTTACCGCAGAGACCCTTGATAAGGTTAAGGCTCTTGGTTACAAGTATTCGACCCGCGCAGCCATGACCGTATCCATTTCGGACATGACCGTTCCTCCGGAAAAGAAGGACATCATCGCTGAGGCCGAGGCTACCGTAGACAAGGTATCCAAGCAGTTCCACAGAGGTTTCATTACCGACGAGGAGCGTTATAAGACCGTTATCGACATCTGGAAGGATGCGGATGACCGCATTACAAAGAAGCTGATGGCAGGTCTCGATAAGTACAACAACATCTACATGATGGCAGACTCCGGAGCGCGTGGTTCCGACAAGCAGATCAAACAGCTGGCCGGTATGCGCGGACTGATGGCAGATACATCAGGTAAGACCATCGAGCTGCCCATCAAGGCTAACTTCCGTGAAGGTCTTGACGTACTGGAGTACTTCATTTCCGCACACGGCGCACGTAAGGGTCTGTCCGATACAGCTCTTCGTACAGCCGACTCGGGTTACCTGACCCGTCGTCTCGTAGACGTTTCACAGGAGCTCATTATCCGTGAGAACGACTGCTGTGAGGGCGCTGATGAGATCCCCGGCATGGAAGTTAAGGCATTTGCGGACGGCAAGGAAGTTATCGAGTCCCTCGAGGGCCGTATCACCGGACGTTTCGCATGCAATGACATAGTTGATAAGGACGGCAATGTGATCGTTGCGAAGAACCACATGATCACACCCAAGCGTGCCGCTCAGATCATTAAGACAGGTATCGGTTCGAACGGAAAGCCCATTACCGATGAGGAGGGCAATATCGATTTCGGTGCTTCGGTCAAGATCAGGACAGTCCTTACCTGCCGCTCACACCTCGGCATCTGCGCAAAGTGCTACGGTGCGAACATGGCGACGGGTGAGCCCGTTCAGGTCGGCGAGGCAGTCGGCATCATCGCAGCCCAGTCGATCGGTGAGCCCGGTACACAGCTTACGATGCGTACATTCCACACCGGCGGTGTTGCGGGTGACGATATCACACAGGGTCTTCCCCGTGTCGAGGAGCTTTTCGAAGCGCGTAAGCCCAAGGGACTTGCGATCATCGCAGAGTTCGGCGGAGTTGTTACGATCTCCGATACAAAGAAAAAGCGCGAAGTTATCATTACTTCACAGGATCCCGAGAATCCTCAGACAAAGGCTTACCTCATCCCTTACGGTTCACGTATCAAGGTTCTGGACGGCCAGGTTCTTGAGGCCGGCGACGAGCTGACCGAGGGTTCCGTTAATCCTCATGATATCCTGAAGATCAAGGGCATCCGTGCCGTTCAGGACTACATGATCCAGGAAGTACAGCGCGTATACCGCTTACAGGGCGTTGAGATCAATGATAAGCACATCGAGGTTATCGTTCGCCAGATGCTGAAGAAGATCCGTATCGAGAACAACGGAGATACATCGCTTCTTCCCGGCAGCATGGTTGACGTGCTCGACTATGACGATGTAAATGCACAGATGATCGCGGAGGGCAAGGAGCCCGCAGAGGGCAAGCAGGTTATGCTCGGTATCACCAAGGCAGCGCTTGCTACCAATTCCTTCCTTTCGGCAGCATCCTTCCAGGAGACCACGAAGGTTCTTACCGAGGCGGCCAGCCGCGGCAAGATCGATCCGCTTATCGGTCTTAAGGAGAATGTTATCATCGGTAAGCTGATCCCCGCAGGTACCGGCATGAAGATCTACCGCAACGTTAGTCTTTCTACCGATGCAGCCTACGAGGCAGGCAAGTACTACACCGAGTCCGGTTACTACGACGGCTTTGACCAGTCGGGCGAGTACTATGAGACCGGCGACGGTGACGGTGCCGACAACGGCTTCTACGATTCGGGCGAGTTCTTCGAGGACGAAGAGGACCTGGGCGCAGACGACACATTCGGCGACGACAATGAGGAATAAAGGGAATGGGGCCATCACACTTTTGTGTGGTGGCCCCACCTTGCTGTGCCGCGCTGTTTAATTTATCCTTGCAGAACTTTATTTTTATGATATAATAACAGCGATTGAGGAAATTTAAGGTTTTCTGAATTATTTATGAAAGGATGGATTTTCTATGGCATTAGTTACCACAACAGAAATGTTCAAGAAAGCTTATAACGGCGGCTACGCTGTCGGCGCTTTCAACGTAAACAACATGGAGATCGTTCAGGGTATCACCGAGGCAGCAGATGAGCTTAAGTCCCCCGTTATCCTTCAGGTTTCCAAGGGCGCTCGCGCTTATGCGAACCACACCTTCCTTGTTAAGCTGGTAGAGGCAGCTGTTATCGAGCATCCCGATATCCCGATCGCGCTTCATCTTGACCACGGCGACAGCTTCGAGCTGTGCAAGAGCTGCATCGACGGCGGATTCACATCAGTTATGATCGACGCTTCTTCGAAGCCTTATGAGGAGAACGTTGCTCTTACCAAGCAGGTAGTTGAGTATGCTCACGCTCACGGCGTAGTTGTTGAGGCTGAGCTCGGAACACTTGCAGGCATCGAGGACGAGGTTGTTGTAGAGTCCGGTAAGGAGAGCTACACTCATCCCGAGGAGGTTGAGGATTTCGTAACCAAGACAGGCTGCGATTCGCTCGCCATCGCTATCGGTACTTCACACGGCGCATACAAGTTCACCGCTGCACAGTGCACCAGAAATGCAGACGGCATCCTTGTTCCCCCTCCGCTTCGTTTCGACGTACTCGAAGAGGTTACCAAGAGACTTCCCGGATTCCCGATCGTTCTTCACGGTTCTTCATCGGTTCCTCAGGAGTTCGTTAAGATGGTTAACCAGTACGGCGGCAATATGCCCGACGCGGTCGGTATCCCCGAGGAGCAGCTTCGTAAGGCGGCTGAGAGCGCTGTTTGCAAGATCAACATCGACTCCGATATCCGTCTTGCCATGACCGGCAATATCCGCAAGTACTTCGCTGAGCATCCCGATCATTTCGATCCCCGTCAGTACCTTAAGCCCGCTCGTCAGGCTGTTAAGGACATGGTTGCTCATAAGATCGAGTTCGTTCTCGGCTCTAACGGCAAGGCTTGAGACAATAGCACGCGCTAGTTTCGTGAAATAGTACGGTGCGGGCTGCAACGAGTCATTTTTTCCAAAACAAAACCTTATCGTTTTGGAAAAAATGCTCTGCGCGCCCGCACCTTTCTTTTTGGAAAAATGCGGTGACTAATGTCTTAAGACAAACACACTTTACTGTTAGTAAAATAAATATTATACTAATTCTACAAACGGTGTATTCATTTACTTACCAACCGGGTTTATGATGGTTTCAGTAACAAACAGGAAACACACAACAACGGAGGTAAGAAAAATGAGAGATCAGAGATTCGGACAGTTAGAGAGCTGGTACAGGAGCGAGAAGGCTTACAACCTTGATGCCGCAGAGCTTGCAAACCTTGTTGAAGAGAAAAACGGCGAAAGCGTTTTCTCGAAGCTGGTGGGCTTATTCAAGACGATCTGAGCGAACACGGATTTTCATAAAGTCCCGGCAACAGCGATATCTTATACCCGCAGGAACCTACCGGTGACAGGTAAGCTAAGCTTAACAGCTTTGCACACAGCGCTTCAAAACTGACCGTGACAACAGGAGCAGGTATGGAGATCAGGATCGCGGAGAATATCAGGAAACTCAGGAAGAGCAAGTCCATGACGCAGGAGCAGCTGGCATGTGCGTTCGGAGTTACTGTGGGAGCTGTCAGCAAGTGGGAGTCCGGCAGCTCGGTGCCCGATATCGCGATCATCATGGAGATGGCGGCCTTTTTCGGAGTATCGACCGACTATCTGCTGGGGTATATCGCGCAGTCTGAGGATGAAGAGACCGTTTACACACGGCTGAAAGAACTCAGGGACGGCCACAGGTTCAAAGAGGCCGTTGAAGCCGCGGAACAGGCTATAGCCCGCTATCCCAACAACTTCAAGCTGATCCATTACTGTGCGGTGCTGTTCGCGCTGGCGGGCACGTTTGAGAAAAAAGACGCGTATTTCGAAAGAGCTCTTGAGCTGCACAACCTTTCGCTGCAGCTCCTTACTCAGAATACGGATCCTAAGATCAACGAGTGGACTATAAAGAATGACATAGCGCATACCTACATGTGGCAGGGCAAAAACGATATCGCGCTGGAGAAGCTGAAGGAAAACAACGCTGCGGGCATCAATGCGGACGAGATCGGACGTACACAGATATTCTCGGGAAATTATGAGGAAGGTCTGTCAAATGTTTCGTATGCTCTGTTTGAGAGCATAGGAAAGATCATGAGACTCGTTGCGGCTTATGTGGAAGCATATGTCCAGCTGAAAAAGTACGAAGAAGCGATCCATATATGTGACTGGGCATATGGGTTTATGGACGGGATGAGGGTCCCGGGGAAGATATCCTATTTTGATGAGACCACGATCATTATCCGTATACTCAAAATCTGGGTGCTCTGCGAAATGAAAGACTGCGAAGCGCTTGAGCGGGAGCTGCGCTGCGCATATCCTGAAGCCTTGAGATTTGATGCGGCACCCGATCACGGCTATGAGAATGCGAGGCATTTCCTCAGCAAAGAACCGATCACACCTTTTATTGAATTCGCGCCGACGCTGGTCGAGGGTATTGACAGCACATTGGGCGATGTGGATAATAAGTCCGAGGTCTATGAGACCTGGCAAAAGGTGAGAAAGGAATATATCAGGTAATGGGAGAACGGCCGGATACGGGGATACGGCCGGACCATGGCTGAGGAAAGAAGGTCAGAAATGAAAATAAGGAATATGGTTGAGTCGGATGCGGAGGACTTGATGGAAGTACTCGGCGATCCGGATGTTATGACGTACATTGAACCTCCGTATTCGATTGAGGAGGTAAAGGACTTTATCCGCGAAGCGGGGCTGGGAGAGTCGCCTGCGGTGTATTCGGCGGAGAATGACGATGGTGAGTTCGTCGGTTATGTGATCTGGCACGATTATGACGATGACAGCATGGAGATAGGCTGGCTGCTCAAGAAAAAGCACTGGGGAAAGGGTTATGCGACCGCGCTCACAAAGGAGCTCGCGGACAGAACCGCAGCGATGGGCAAAAAAGCGGTCATCGAGTGTGACCCTGAGCAGGAGATCACGAAAAAGATAGCGCTTAAGGCGGGCTTCGAGTATCAGGGAATAGAGGACGACCTCTGCGTATATGTAAAGGATTTCAAATAAGAGATCAGGTAAAAGAGAACACCCCCTGCGGTTTCTTTAAAAGAGGACTGCAGGGGGTTTTTCTGTCTGTTATCGTAAAGAATTACTGCCGGCCATCCAGCGCCTCGTAGTCCTTCCGGGTGACCAGGCTCTTGTACGCGGGGCGGATGATCTTGCTGTTTTCTACGAGCTCCTCGATGCGGTGCGCGCTCCAGCCAACGATCCTCGCTACGGCGAATATAGGAGTGAACAGCTCTCTCGGGATACCCATCATTTCATAAACAAATCCGCTGTAAAAATCGACGTTCGGACTGACACCCTTGTATATGCGGCGCTCGCGGGCGATGATCTCGGGCGCGAGTCTTTCGATCGACTCATACAGCCGCAGGTCTTTATCGCGACCCTTCTCACCGGCGAGACGCTCCACGAAACCCCTGAAAACGCGCTCTCTGGGATCGGAGATCGAATAGACCGCATGTCCCATGCCGTAGATCAGGCCCTTGCGGTCAAATGTCTCCTTACGGACGATCCTGGTAAGGTATGCCGCGATCTCATCCTCGTCGCCGGGATCGGAGACATTCTCGCGGATATCGTCCATCATCTCCATGACCATCAGGTTCGCGCCGCCGTGGCGCTTGCCCTTAAGAGAAGACATGGCGGCCGCGATCGCTGAGTATGTATCGGAACCGGAGGATGTTACTACACGTGTAGTAAATGTTGAATTATTGCCGCCGCCGTGCTCCATGTGCAGCAGGAAAGCCACGTCGAGCGTCCGGGCTTCGAGCTCGGTAAACTGCATGTCGGGGCGCAGCAGACGCAGGAAATTCTCCGTCAGGGACAAAGACCTGTCCGGTCTGTGCACGAACATGCTCTCGCAGTTTTTGTAGTAATTGTAGGCATGGTAGCTGTACGCCGCGAGCATCGGGAACGTACCGATCAGCTGAATGCACTGGCGCAGCACATTCGGTATCGAAAGATCGTTTTTCCGGTCATCATAGCTCGCCAGCGTCAGTATGGATTTGGTCATCGAACTCATGATATCCGCTTCCGGCGCCTTCATGATGACATCTCGCGTGAAATTGGTGGGAAGCGTCATATTCTCGGCGATAATGTCGTGGAACTCGTCGAGCTGCCGTTTCGTGGGCAGTTTGCCGAACAGCAGCAGATAAGCGCCCTCCTCGTAGATCCTGTCGCGCTCACCCGCGCCGCCGATCAGGTCGCAGACGTCATAACCGCGGTAGAGCAGTTCGCCGTCGCACGGGATCAGCTGCCCGTTTTCCTCCCGCATAGAAGTGATACTTGAAATGTTTGTGAGACCCGTAACGACTCCCTGACCGTTCAGGTCCCTGAGGCCTCTCTTGACCCCAAATCTGCTGTACAGCTCCGGATCGAAATCTCCGCAGAGCGTGCACAGTTCTGCCTGCTTCGCAGCATACGTATCAATATTGCGCATCAAAAAACCCCCTTTGGTGTGTATGAATGCATAAGCTGTGAGTAGTGAATTACATTTAACAGTTTACCATGGGAAAGCGGCGCGGGGCAAATAAACAATTTGTGAACAATATAGTTTATAACTTGTTAATTAATAAATTATTGACATCCCAAAGGGAATCTGATAGAATAACCATCGGGTTAGCAAATGCTAACCTGTATTGCCGGGATTGCACCCGGAAAATTCTGCCATTATGGCGGATATATTTTTTGATATGCGGTTAGCATATGCTAACATTTGCACGACAGGTGGTATGTATGCTCAAAGAAGCTGTGATAGAGAACTGTGCCCCGACTTTGGCGGGGATAAAGACGGGGAATCTGTTTTCACTGAAAAATGACAGTTCGGGAACGACGCAGGAGATATGCTCACTGAACAGGATACTCAGGAAAAAGGGGCTTCGGATCATTCCCGTCAGGAAAACCGAGCGGACAACGCTGTTTTATCTGTACCGTCCCGAGCGCCTGAGGCGCGATCTGGAGAGGGACGAAGCGGCAACGATACTTTCGGAAAAAGGCTATTGCTGCGATGATCCGAATCTTTGCCTGGTACAGCTCGTGCGGCATCTGAAGGAGGACAGCGAATTCCCCCATGAGATCGGACTGTTCCTGGGTTATCCGCCCTCGGATGTCAGGGCGTTCATGAAAAGCCCCTGCAGCGGTGTACAGTGTGCCGGCTGTTGGAAAGCTTACAGCAACCGCGATGAGGCGGTAAAAATCTTCGACAGTTATCGCAGATGCACGGATATCTATCGGAGAAAAGCGAAAAAAGGCGTAAACCTGGAAAGCCTGATCGTGGCCGAAGGCTGCGGCGGGGAAGACCGGGATATAGCAATTTAGCCGAATTGATATAAATATCTTTCGGCAAAGGGAGAAAGGGCTAAGCCCTTTCCTGATAATAATGATCCAAGGAGGAAAAAGAAATGAGTAAGATTGCAGTAGTGTTCTGGAGCGGAACAGGCAATACAAAGGCAATGGCAGAGGCGGTCCTGGCCGGCGCGAAGGACGCGGGCGCACAGGTGGACATATTCGAGGCCGCCGATTTTGACAACGGCAAGGCTGCCGGCTACGATGCCCTCGCATTCGGCTGCCCCGCAATGGGAGCGGAGGAGCTGGAGGATTCCGAATTCGAGCCCATGTTCGCCGATGTTGAAGGGTCACTCGCGGGCAAAAAGGTAGCCCTGTTCGGTTCTTACGGCTGGGGCGACGGCCAGTGGATGAGAGACTGGGAGGACCGCTGCAAATCGGCAGGCATCAGCCTCGCCGCAGAGAGCGTACTCGCAAACGAGACGCCCGGTGATGCAGAGATCGCTAACTGCAAGGCTCTCGGCGCTGCACTGGCTTAAGCGCTGATGATCGGCTGATATAAAGCACCGGATCGTTTACCTGTAAAACAGAAGCTCCCCTGCCATAAGCGGCAGGGGAGCTTTTTGCCTTAGTCTGTGGAATTATCTTTTTTTATACAGCACCAGCTCGGGATCGGCGCCCTCACATCCATAGGTGCAGATCAGAATGAAGTCCATATTCGCGAGTATGCCGAAGCATCTGTCGCCGCCGAACTCGGACTCGAGCTGATTGCCCAGATACGTGGTGCCGTCGTTCAGGAACTTGACCTTAGCGCCGCTCGGGAGAGGGTAGGCAAGGTTGACGTAGCTTCCGACGAGGGCATTGAGCTTGTCGACTTTGGGCATGCCCTCGATGTGCAGGTCATTGATCTCTTTGATCAGCTGCTGCTTGAATGCCTCAAATTCGCCGTTGTCGCTGAGCTCTTCGTAGCGTTTCCAGTAGTCGAGGGTGGGCAGCACCCGGCGCATGTAAGCGCGGGCCTGGTCTTCGGTGAAATTCTCGTTTACCATGTGACCTACGCAGACGTCGATCAGGCTGTCCATGTCGTGGTAGGTGTAGGTTCCGTCGGCATAGCACCATTTGCAGTAGTGCTCATTGGGGGTGCCGTCCTCGTCATTGCCGATGATCGAATCATCCATCGGCATGCCGCAGCACTGACAGATGAGCTGCTGGGGCGAGCCGAGCAGAGTGTTGATCGAGACTTTGAACAGCTTGGATAAAAGCTTGAGTGTTTCAGTGTTAGGTATTGTCTCGCCGTTTTCCCAGCGGGATACCGCCTGACGGGTCACGAACAGTTTCTCGGCCAGATCGTCCTGGGAGAGACCGTTTTTGGTTCTGAGATCGTATAAAACTTCCTGTGTGCTCATGTGAATCCTCCTGTGATCGTAAATGCTCGCGGATCCGGGACTGTGCCGGGCCGCTCGCTGTGCTTGAGATGATTCTAGCGCGGCGCGGGAATCGTTTCAAGCAACCCGCTGTTGCGGAGGATTCAGAACTTCATTCCCATGGCTTTCATGAAGCGCTCAGCGAGTATATTGTCGGGATAATCACCAAGTGAGGGAACGTTCGCGGCGGGAATACGGCCGCCGGCCATGGTGGCATGTCCGCCGCCGTTGCCTATGCCTTCGAGAGCCTTGGCCATGAGTTCGCCTGCGTTGATCTCGTCACGTTCGGAACGGACGGAGAGCTTCAGGCCGTCGGGGCGGTCGCAGTAGATCACGGCGACTTCGATCTCGATCAGTGAGAGGATGAAATCTGCCACGATAGCGATCATCGCGTCGGGACATGAGAACGGGATATGAGTAAAGCCGAAATAATCAAATACCTTGATATTCTCGATAGCGGCGCCGTATGCCTTCAGGTCGGAGAACTCGAGGTTGTTCATCTCGAGCTTACCCATCTTAACGACATCAACGATCGGGTTGAGCATGCCAAAAGCGATGATGTCCTCCGACGAAACGCCGCGCGAGAACTGGAGCGTATCGATCTTGATGCCGTAGAGCAGGGCCGTCGCCACATCGGTCGAGGGCGTGATGTTCAGGTCGCGGTAATAGTCGGCAATGATCGTGCTGCATGCGCCGAGCAGACGCACATCCTTATATTGGTACTCCACGTCCGCATTTTTCGCGGTCGTCGGATGGTGGTCGATCGCAGCCACCTCGTCACCGGGCAGATCCGTGATATTGCCCGCGTTTTTCTGTGAATCGACGCAGATGATATAATCTTCGGGCTTCATCTCCGCCACGATATCATCGTCCGCGAACATCTCTATGCCGAACATCTCGAGCATCTTCGAAGAACTCAGCTTATCGATATCACCGTCATAGCAGATGGTCGATGAAATGCCGAACCTCTTTAACAGTTCCTGCAGCCCGAATGCCGACGCGATCGCGTCGGGGTCGGGGATATTGTGCGTCTGGATGTAGATCCTGTGTCCTTCGCAAAGTTTGATGAGGTCCTTGATATCCGCTTCCTTATGAGTCATATAATTCTCCCATGTTAAGTACTTTTCATAGATCATTATATCAGACATTGGATGAAATTTCTATAATGTATAAACTATTGAGGTTTGAAATCTGATAGAGATAATAGGCTTATTTGTACGGATTGAAACACAGGTAAACAAATGTCAACATTTTGTTGACATTTGTTTACCTGTATGATATCTTTTATTTAGACGCGTCTAAGGAATATCAAAGTAACCCCATGTATACTCTTTTTGAAAGGACACAATATGAAGAAGGCAGCAAAAGTAATAACGGTGATTTTGTTGACAAGTTTATGGCTTCTGCCCATCAAAAAGGAGATAGTTAACGCTGCTGATAGTTTTTTTTATGATAGCAGCACAGTGGCGATAACTGTTTTGGGTAGTGAAGAAATAACAGCGGAAAATCAGGATGGCGTAGTCATTAACGGGCAGTCCGGCTACAGCAGAGGCAATAATCCACCTACTCAACCGTATAATCTTTCAGGAAATCCATATTACTATTACATTATAGGGATGCATGATCATGTTTTTACAGACTGTTATTTTAAACCGGACAGCAATGGATGTATCTCGATTTCAGTGAACGGATTGAACTCGGGAGGTGACTCTATCCGTATTAAGCTATGCAGAAGAACTTTTTTTGATTACACGTCTGTAGGAAGCTGGACTGGGAATCCACAATCGATACAGGGGCTGGGATTTTCAGGATTATCAACCACAGAAGACTATTTTTTTCTTTTTGAAACCTTATCATCATCAACAGAAGTAAATGGAAGCGGATATATACATTTTCCTGGGGATATAATACCATGAAGCCACTAGATTTAGACATATACACTGTTCGACGGAGGTGCTAGAAATATGAAATGGCGAAGAAAGCCTGGTGCGCTTGTGTTATCGGTAGCTTTATGCATTATTCTTATTCTTACAACTGTAGCAATGTCTAAATATGCAACAGGGGAAGAAGGACAGGACAAAATAGTTATATGTATTCCAACGCCACTGCCCCTAATAGAAAGGAATGATTATGATTAAGAGATTAATAAGAGCAACACAACTGATGCTTGCTATCATACTGGTTTTAACCGGTTCATGCAAGGAGAAAGCTTACGCAGCTGAGGAGAATAATCCACAGGTTACGCTTAGTATTTATCATAAAGATGGAAGCGTGACAATAATAGGTGCCAATAGGCACTCGGATGAAATAAATGAGCATAATTCGAAGATATATGACAAAGAACAGACACGGGGATCTACAGCCCCTTCAGAGGAAAAGAATATAGCAGGACATCCGTATTACTACACGATTGTCGGAATGCATCATTATGTTTATAGCGATTACTACTTTAGCCCCGATAGCAATGGGTGTCTTGCAATATCTACAGACACCTTGGATTCAAGTGGAGACCAGATCAGAATAATACTATACAGGAAGAGATTTCTTTTAGGACCGGAAGAAATGTCTGTATGGGTAACAGACCCACAAGCTATTCAAGGACTGGGATACTCAAATCTTTCGACCAGTGATTACTATTTCTTTAAGTTTGAAACACTATCGACATTAACGGAAGTAAATGGATACGGATACATTCATCATCCGGGTGACAGTATTCCCACTCCTTAACTTAACAGCAACGAAGGCGGCAGTATATGGCGAATGACATATACTGCCGGAATACTGAAAAAAGGGGATGAGATGTTGTAATGCTGGAATTCTTTGTAAAGCATACATTGTTGGTTTTAATTATCTTTTCTATAAGATATTGTACGAGGAAAGCTTGTTTGTCTAAAGCGGCGATGATCATGTGGCTTTTAATACCGTTGCATGCTTTGCTGTTTTGGACGACGGAGTTGCAGTTTGTTCCGAAGACAGTAGCTAGCGAGACGTTGGAAAAAGCCGATCATGATTTGATGTACATTAGACTGGGACAAATAAACGATAGTGGTTCGTTGAGATATCAAAAAAGCGCACAACCCGGTAATAACAATCAGGCCGGTCGTTTTGTAACCGTTAAAACGGTGATGATATATGTATGGGGAGTAGGTGCTCTTTGCACGATGATTGTGTTCCTATATAGAATCATTTCTGAACTCCGATTTTTCTCGAAAAGGCGAACCTTTTTATTTCAGAAAGGTAAAATGCTGGTATACTCTTTGTCAGGTTATAACAACGCTAGCTCTATCGGAAAAAGAATATATCTGGGAGAGGAAGTGGTTACGGACAGTAAGACGTTTGATTATATAATAAGTCATGAGGAAGCGCATTTTCTTCATAAAGATACTGCAAAGAACATAGGATTGATTCTTTATTTGACTGTTTTTTGGTTTCTCCCTACAAATCACGCCTTGACGAAGTGGATCAAAAGAGATTGTGAAATCGCCAGCGATTTATATGTTACAAAGAGTCTTTCAGAGGATGAGAAGAAGGATTATTGCAACCTGCTTCTTTCTATGAAGGATTCTGTGACGCCTGTTTTAGGAACGGCACTCAGTGAGGAATACAAAGCTTTAAGGGCCAGAATTGAGGCGGTCAAGAGCCATGATGAAACTAAGAAAATAAGAAACCGAATTATCTCCACAATAGTGTTATCAGCAATGACTATAGCCTTTATTCTTCTGCTCGGAAAAAGCCGAATCTATATTCCGAAAAAGGAAAAGCTGGATATAGCGGATGATGTGTATGTCAAGGGAATGAATGTTGAAGAGGACATGCTGAAATTCAGGCTGGTAAATGTCTCCGAGAAGCCGTATATTATTTATAAGATAACCATAGAGAAACAAACTGCTGATGGCAGTCGGGGGATATATAAATGGGTAAAGAAGAAAAAAGAAAAAAGTTATGCTCTTTTGCCGGAATCAAAATGGCTGAATATAAATATTCCGGACGAGGCTGAATTAAATGATCTGAGTCGAGATGATTATCTTCACTATATTAGGATATTCAAACTGGATGAGAGTATTCTGACTGAAAACGGGGAGTATGAGCTTAATTTATATATTACAGATGAGAATAGGCCATACTTATTTAAGCTGGTTCAGTACAGTTTTGTGAAATAAAAAAGGGGAACGTAATAATGCATATAGCAAATTCAGAGTGGAAGATAATGAATCTTCTCTGGGAAAAAAAAATGAGTGTTTCGCAGCTTACTACTACATTGTCGGCGGAGAAAGGCTGGACAAAGCATACTATCATTGTTCTGTTGAAACGACTGGAAGAGCGGGGATGCATTTCCTATGAAACTATCGGTCGCACAAAGTGGTTTTATCCGATAGTAGACCGGGGAGAAACAACATTTGAGGCTACGGAAGAGTTTTTGTCGCGTATCTATAGCGGGAGCTGCGTGAGCTTATTTAATAATCTGGTTAGTAATAAGGCTATTTCCGAAGAAGAACTTGAAGCTTTAAAGGCATTAATCAACAAGTAAATACAGGGTGAAAACTGGCGTAGTCCGATGGTGTTCGGGATACGCCAGTTTTTACACATAGAATGCTAAACATATGTAGTGGATATCAACATTGTTTTACAGCAGATAATGATAATCATTGTAAACCGTCTTTATGATCTCGCGTATCTCCGCGCCCAGACTGCAGTGCTCCGTGAAGGGCTCCTCGTCCGTGATCACGCCCCAGAGGCGTACGCGGAAGGTCTTAAGCGTGTCGTCGAGCAGCAGGAAGCCGCTGTTGGTACTGTCGTTGAAGCTCGCGAGGTCATTGTACAGTGTGAGCTTATCCTTGTAGGGAAGGCTCGCGTAAGGACAGAATATCGTGCAGTTGCCGCATTCGTTGCACATGCGGTCGATATGGATGATCTGAGGCATCTGCATACCCGGAACGTCGATCGCGATATTCGCGCGGTTGGGACATACATCTACGCAGTTCTCACAGATCTTATCGCAGTTGAGACACCGCGAAGCGCCAGTCCCGGAGCCGCAGCAGCCGTCCGCCGAACCGTCCTCGCAGCAGCCCTCTTCGCAGAGCACGCCCTTCTTTGCAATCAGTTCGTTTACGTCGGTGCTGTCATACATCTCTTTTATCAGGGCGCGTGCCTCGCTGATGATCGGGTTGGAGGAAATGTCGACGCCGCTGCGCTTGATGATGTGTTCTACAGCTGTCGTAGCATCAGCCATCGCCTGTACGATCGTTGCGGGGCCGTGCAGGCCGTCGCCCGCCACATAAACGCTGTCTACGGAGCTCTGATTATACTTGTCGCAGATCGGATAACCCTTTTCGTCGATCTCGAGCTCGAGATCGTGATAGAGAGCGGAGTCGATCTTTTCACCGACAGCCGCGATAACGGTATCCGCCGGAACGGTCACGATCTCGTCGGTTTCAACGGGAGCGCGGCGTCCGGATCTGTCGTATTCGCCGAGCACGTTCTTCTTGCAGATGAGCTTGCCGTCGGAATATCCGATGGGGGAGAGCAGGTCCTTAAACTCTACACCCTCGGACATCGCAAGTTCGAGTTCCTCCGCGTCCGCGGGCATATTCCTCTTATCACGCCTGTAAACGAGATATACATTCTCTACGCCCGGGAATGCCTTTGCCGCGCGGGCTGTGTCCATCGCGGTATTGCCGCCGCCGACAACGACCACGTCCCTGCCGATATTAAGCGAAGGATCGTGCAGATTGACCCTTTCGAGGAAACTGATCGCGTTCATCGGCTCGCAGCCCGAGACTTTGAGAATGCCGGGCTTTCCAGCGCCGACTGCGATGATAACGTATTTATAGCCTGCGGATCTGAGCTCGTCGAGCGAGGTGATCTCATGGTTGAACTCAAATCTGGCGCCGAGAGCGGTTGCAAATGCGATATCCTGCGCGATCGCGTCGCGGGGAATGCGCTGCTCTGTGATCACGTGGGCGACTGTTCCGCCGCCGGAGCTGCGCTTATCGTATACAACAACCTCGAAGCCTGCGCGCGAGAGCTGATTCGCGGCCGCGATACCCGCGGGGCCTGCGCCGATGACGGCGACTTTGATGCCTTTTTCCGCGATCGAATGCAGTTTTTTCTCGCCGAGGTATTTCTCATAATCTATGCTTGCCTTCTGCGCCGCGATGAGCTTCTTAGAGCGGATGTTTACCTGCGACTCATAGAAATTGCGTGTGCACTTGCTCATGCAGGGATGAGCGCAGATGGTGCCCGTGATGTTGGGAACAGCATTTTTCAGGCCGATGACCTTCATTGCGTCGAGATATCTGCCGGCCTCCACGAGCTTCATATAAGCGGTGATGTCCTGATGGATCGGGCAGCCCTCCGAGCACGGCGCGATAAAGCAGTCGGTGATCGGAACCTCTCTCTTTGATTTGCGTGAAGGAGGGATCTTAACGGGCTTGGTGTGGTGAGGATCCTTTTTGGCCTCCTCGACGAGCCGGGTGACCTCATCTGCATTAACGCCTGAGAATGCCTTATATTCAACCTTGGCGAACCTGTCGGCGATCTGCAGTACGCGGTTGTATCCGCCGGGCTTGAGGATCGTGGTGGCAAAGGTGATGGGCCAGATGCCCGCGTTGTAGAGCTTTGTGATATTGAACGCGTCTGCGCCGCCCGAGAAGCTGATGCGGAGTTTGCCGCCGAAATCCTTTGACAGCTTCATCGCAACGCTCAGGGACAGCGGATACAGCGATTTGCCGGACATATACATCTCTTCGCTCGGCAGTTCGCTGCGCTTAACGTCAACGGGGAAGGTGTTCGTGATCTTGACGCCGAACTCGAGGCCAACGCTGTCGGCGAGTGCCTGAAGGCGCTGCAGCATCGGAACAGCGAGCTCGTACTGCATATCGTCCTCGAAATGGAAACGGCCGAACTGAATGTAGTCATAGCCCATCTCGTCGAGAGTTTCGCGCGCGTAATCATAGCCGAGCAGAGTGGGATTGCACTTGATAAATGTGTTTACATGCTTTTCGGTAAGCAGGTAGGAGGCTATCTTTTCGATATCCTCCGAAGGACATCCGTGGAGAGTGGAGAGAGTGGCCGAGGTACATACTTTGGGCGAGAATCTCTCGACGTCCGCTGCGGTTACCTTCGAAAAATCGGAAAGATGCGCGAGCACATACTCCTTGCACTCCTTCCAGATCGGGGTGTCCGAAGCGTCCTTTAAGCCCTCGATGAATTTGTCCAGTTTGGGCAGTTTGATGCCTTCGAGGTCATAGCCGACGCTCATGTTGAACACAAAGCCGTCAGGTGAGCCCAGGCCCAGCTCGATAGCCATGAGCTTGCATGCCCACCATGCCTTTACATACTCGTCAAATGCCTGCGGAACGGTCAGCTCCGTGGACCACTCGCAGTTGTAGCACTCATCCTCCGCGAGGATGCAGGGCTTTGCCACGGGCAGGTCCTCGCCGTCGAGCTTTTGTACAGTCTTCAGTTCGAAGAAGCGGCAGCCCGCGAAATACGCGGCGATGATGTTCTGCGCGAGCTGCGTGTTGGGGCCTGCTGCGGGGCCGAAGGGAGTCTCGAGCCTCTCG
This sequence comes from Lachnospiraceae bacterium, assembly GCA_016288005.1. Classification (GTDB taxonomy): domain Bacteria; phylum Bacillota; class Clostridia; order Lachnospirales; family Lachnospiraceae; genus RUG11977. The sequence goes on along the minus strand of JAEEXY010000023.1, from coordinate 549 downwards.
CCGAAGATCGTAAGCTCACGTCCCGCGGGCGCAATGTATTTTTTGTGGACACCGTAAACGGTGCCCGATCTCTTATATTCGGTAAATAATCTGGTAATGAGTCCCTCAAACGGTATCGGGATCATGCGGTCGCTCATACTTTATCCTCCTTATCTCCCTGAATTGATCGAATCCCAGAGCTTCTTCGAAACCTGCCTGCAGTCGGCGTAGAACTTCTCCTCATCCACACCGAGCACCTCGCGGTCCTTCATGAGGACGCGGCCCGCGCAGATCGTGGAAGTAACGTATCTGCCGCTGATGCCGAAGAGGATGTGGCCGTTGCAGTTGTCGCCGCCAAGAGGCGTGAGCGGGTTGTAATCGAGTGTGATGACATCCGCGGAATATCCGGGTATCAGGCGGCCGAACGGAGTCTTAAAGAAGCGGCGGCCCATCTCGGCATTGTTCTCGAAGAGCATCTGCGGAACCTCGCTCCATGCGACGGTGGGATCGCAGAGATTATGCTTATGGAGAACGTTCGCGACCTTCATCGACTCAAACATGTCGTTGGTG
>JAEEXY010000022.1 GCA_016288005.1 Lachnospiraceae bacterium | reverse complement strand
CTACCATCGCATCGTACCATCTGTTGGTTCCGGAAGCGGGTGTGTAGTAGCCCATGTCCTCATTCTCCGAAAGAATGGTAACCGCATCGCCGCTGTAAACTACCGCGAGGTCCTTGGTGCCGTTGATCATGCCGTCGATAACCTGGTCGGTAACGAATACGGGATCGGTAGCCGCCTTCATGTCGAGCAGCCACTCATACTCAGCGTTGATCTCAGCCTCGTCGCTGCTGTTTGCCGAGTAGCCGAGCTGCTTTGCGGCGATCATGAAGCCGTCGCGCTCCGAATCGTAGAAATAAGCTTTGCCTGCGTACTTGCTGTCGCGGAAGATGTCCCAGCCCTTGCTCTCGAGCTCCGAGAGCGGAACATTGTTCTTGTTGTAAACGATGCCCACGGTGCCCCAGAAATAGGGAACGGAGTAGGAATTGTCGCTGTCATATGCCGCATTCTTAACCTCGTCGGCCAGATTCTTCATGTTGGGGATCAGGCTGTGGTCGAGCTTCTGCAGCTGTTCCTCCTTGATCAGACGCTCGATCATGTAGTCCGAAGGGATCAGCACGTCGTAGGTCTCGCCCGCGCTGAACTTGGTGTACATCATCTCGTTCGAGTCAAAAAGCTCGGGGATAACGGTCACGCCGAATTCCTTTTCGAAATCGGGGATCAGGTTGTCGGCAATATATTCACCGGGAAGAAAAACCTTGAGCACGGTCGATCCGTACTTCTCTTTTGCATCGGCGCTTCCCTTTTTCGAGCATGCAGCCGCCGAAAGGCACATAACAACGATCAGCACTGCTGCCGCAATTCTCTTAACATTCTTCATTCTTTACTTTCCCTCCTGTGTAGAAACGATCCGTGCGCAGTCTCCTCTGCTGCCGGCCGCTGATTAAATATGCATAACGGCTCTGCCGGTCTAGTCCTCTGTGGCCTTGATACGCTTCGAATTACGCTTCTCGGCGATCGCGGGGATCAGGTTATAGAGCAGCAGGAATACCGATATGATCACTATGATCAGTGTCGAGAGCGCATTGATCGAAGGATTGATGCGCTTCGACATGGTGTATACCAGGATCGAGATATTGGATACACCGTTTCCCGTTACGAAATACGAGATGACGAAATCGTCAAAACTCATCGTGAAAGCGATGAGCGCGCCGCTGACGATGCCGGGCTTGATCTGGGGCACGATGACCTTGATCAGCGCCTGCCAGGGCGTGCATCCGAGGTCCATCGCGGCGTCCGCAAGGTTCTGGTCCAGTGTGCGCAGCTTTGGCGCAATGCTCAGTATCACGTAGGGGATACAGAACATGATGTGCGCGAGCAGCATCGTAAGAAACCCCTTGCGGAAATGGATCGCGCTGTAGAACATCAGCAGGCCGATGGCCGTAACGATCTCGGGGTTCATGATGGGCAGGTTGTTCACCTGCTCAACGATCGCGCGCAGGACGGCCTTTGACTTCGAAAGACCGATGGCCGTGACGGTTCCGACAAAGGTCGATACGGCGGTAGCGATAACTGCCGTAACGATCGTGTAGAATACGGACTCCATCATGGTCCTGTTGCTGAACATCTTCTCGTACCACTGCAGCGAGAAGCCCGCGAACTTTGTGAGCGACCTGCTGTCATTGAACGAGAAAACTATCGTGTAGAGTATGGGCGCATAGAAAAATATCACGAGCAGGCCCATAAATATGCTCGAAAGGATACGCTTCTTTTTCTTCATCAGCTCGCGCTCCTTTCCTGAATCTCCGACCTGTCAAGCTTTTTGGTGACATAGAGGGAGATCATGATGATGATCGCCATGATCAGCGAGATCGCGCTGCCGAAGCTCCAGTCGCCCGAAGTCAGGAACTGGGACTCGATAACGTTGCCGACGAGCACGTACTGTCCGCCGCCGAGGAGCTTAGGTATGCAGAAGCTCGATACCGCGGGCAGGAAGACCAGCGTAATGCCGCTGATAACGCCCGGGAGCGAGAGCGGGAGCGTAACCTTCGTAAAGCAGCGGAGACGGTCCGCGCCGAGGTCCTGTGCCGCCTCGATCAGGCTGTAATCCATTTTCGTGAGCGAAGTATATATCTGCAGGATCATAAAGGGGATGAAGTTATAGACCATTCCCAGTATTACCGCAAATTCCGTGTACATCATAGTGACGGGGCCGATGCCGAAGAATCCGAGGAACTTGTTGATCACGCCGTCGTCCTGGAGGATGCCGATCCATGCGTAGGTACGCACGAGCATATTGATCCAGGTCGGGAAGGTGATGATCAGGACCCATTTCATTTTCAGGCCTTCACTGCATTTCGCGATGTAATAGGCCGCGGGATATCCGAGGAGTATGCAGACGACCGTGGTGATGAGCGCTACCCGCAGAGACCTGCCGAGTACCTCGAGGAATATCCTGTCGCTGAAGAATCTCGCGAAATTCTCCAGCGTAAACTTGAACTGTACTACCGAGTTGCCCGTCTTGGTAAATGCGTAGAACATTATCAGGATCATGGGCAGCACGATCATTATCGCGATCCATACAACGTACGGATACGTCATTTTTCTGTATGATTTCATCTAAACGGTTAACCCTGCCTTTCGCATGAGATTAAGTTTGGACAATAGAGTCAATCTTCACCCTGGGTCTTCGACATGATGTGCAGATCCTCGGGTGTGAATGCCAGTCCCACGGCGGCTCCGACCTCGGATTTATCGGTCGTGTCCACTCTGTAGGTATAACCTGTCGTTTTGAAGGTCACATAGTACTCACCCGGAGTGATGGTCGCGGGATCGAAATCATAAATAACATCGGTGATCTCAACGGGGCTGCCGTCCTCGAGGTCGAATGCAACGGCGTTCGCCCAGATCTTCAGGTCTGTCTTTAACGCGATGCTCTCCTGTATGTCATCAACGGTCTTGAAGATATTAACGGCGTAGATCTCTTCTCCGTAGTCCTCGTTTACATCGCGGTTGACATCGTCCACGATCATGTTCGAGGTAACGCAGGTCCCGGCCGATGTAAAGAATGTAACCGGGTATGTCCCGTTCTGCTTTGATATCTCGTACTCAACCCTGCTGATCGATATACGTTCGTCAGTCTCGGGGTTCCAGGCCTGAGCGTCGGCACGGTCGATGATGATCGCGTCGGTCAGGGTATCTATATCCTCGGCGTCGAGGTAGAAATCATCGGCGGACATCATCTCGCCTGCCGCTTCATTCACGACAGGTTTATCCTCATCAACGATCATCTTGACTTTGATCGAGGTACCTGCCTTTGTTTCTACAACTGTCTCATAGTGCACGCCCTTGAAGAGGACGGACTTTACGATGCCCTTCAGTTTGCCCTTGCTGGGTACCACGATATCCAGATCCTCGGGCCTGATGACCACGTCTACCCTCTCGTTCGGAGCAAAACCGTGATCCACGCACTCAAACTGCTTATCCTCAAAGATGACCTTATAATCATCGACCATGATGCCGTCGACGATGTTCGATGCTCCGATGAAGTTAGCTACATAGCGGTTTGCAGGCTCATTGTATATATCCGTGGGAGAGCCGATCTGCTGGATCTCGCCCTCCTTCATTACTACGATCTTGTCAGACATCGTGAGTGCTTCTTCCTGATCGTGCGTTACGAAAATGAAGGTGATGCCTACTTCCTTCTGGATCTTTTTCAGCTCCTTCTGCATCTCCTTGCGCAGCTTTGCATCGAGTGCTCCGAGCGGCTCGTCGAGCAGCAGGACCTTGGGCTCGTTGACCAGTGCGCGCGCGATCGCCACACGCTGCTGCTGTCCGCCCGACATCTCATGCACTCCGCGCTTTCCGAAATCCGCGAGGCCCACGAGTTTGAGCATACGCGTAACCTTCTGCTCGATGATGTCGGCGGGCTCACCTTTAAGCTTCAGACCGAAAGCGACATTGTCATATACGTTCAGATGAGGGAACAGCGCATATTTCTGGAATACCGTGTTTAAGTCCCTCTTATGCGGCGGAAGCTCGGTGATATTCTCTCCGTCAAATACCACGGTACCTTCATCGGGCTCGAGGAAACCGCCGAGTATCCTAAGTAGCGTGGTCTTGCCGCAGCCCGAAGGGCCGAGCAGTGTAACAAACTCGTTCTCGTAGATATCGAGGTTGATACCCTTCAAGATGAGCTGTCCGTCAAAGTACTTAACGATATTCTTAAACTGGATCAGTTTTTTCATTCGCTGCCTCCTAAAGTTTATTTTGAATTGCGTTCAAACAATGCAATTATATCAGCATTTTCGCTAATTGCAATTATTTTTTTCGCCCATCCGAAAAAAAGACATAAAACCCCGATTTTCCGCATATTTCTGCGGTTTTCCGCCACTGTCAAAAAATTGACGGCAGCCCGAAAAGGGGCTGCCGTTTCTGTTTCATTTCTATTTCGGAGCAACTTCATTTGCAAATATCCACTGCTGCACGATGCCCCGGACACCGCTGTAACGCGCAAAATGCTCCTCTGTCAGACGCTCGTAATCGCGCATGGTGAGTTTGTCCTGCGGGACGGGTGTTTTTCCGTCGAGGTTAGGCAGATAATACTCGCGGTAGAGGATGTCCTTAATGTGGGTATCGATCGGAAATGCGTCCACAAAACCTGCTCCGAAGAGGAGTATGCAGTTCGCGACCTTTTCGCCGATACCGGTAAAGGAGAGCAGATACTTCTTCGCGTCCTCGTAGGGCATGGCGGCAAGTGTTTCGTCGGGGATGCCATGATCGAGAAACTGCACCGCGGTCTCATAGATGTAGCGCTCGCGGTAGCCTAAAGACAGGCCCTGTACGCCCGCGGGCCCCGCTGCCGCGATCTGCTCCGCGGTGGGGAAGGCGTAGCGGGATTCCATCCTGCTCCCGAGCTTTGCGCAGAGGCCCTCGATGCATTTCCTGATCGAAGGGATCTGCTTTTGCTGGGAAATGATAAAACTGATCATCATCTCCCAGGTATTTTGTCTCAGTATCCTGATCCCGCGTCCTGCCTCGCAGCACGATCTCAGATACCCGTCTTTCGCGTCCACAAGCCTTATAACGGCCTCATAGTCCCTGTCGAGGTCCAGATACCGTCTCCAGTACCGGAGGTCTTTTTCGGGGCAATACAGGCGCAGTATGACAGTCTCCGGTACCAGACTCCCCGGACAGTCACTATACCCACATCCCCCGCGGTCATTACTCTCGGCTGCGGAGTCTCTCAGTTCACACAGCCGCAGATGTTTGTCTGCGGAATAAATATCAAACTTACCGGGCGCAGCCTCGTACATCCTGAAGACCTGCCCGCTGGCGGCGATTTTCCGTGCATCAAAATAACCGGTTCTTATCTCAAACGACATAATCTGTAACACACCCTTCGCTTATAGTTAACCCCGCAAACTCCGCGGGACGAAAATATTACCCATTAAAGAAAATACCGTGGAAGCTCTTTGCCTCCACGGTATTCATTATTTCAGATATTCTCTTTTAAATCAATGCCGCATTATGCATTGAACATGATCTTTTCACTGTTGAACGCGCGTCCCACCGCAACGGTGATGATGATCGCCAGCAGGAGCGTTCCGCCTATCGAAGCGAGGAAGTTTACCGTAGTGAGCTCATTGCTGCACAGATCCGCGATCGCAAGCGCATTGCCGTAGATCGGGATACCGTATCTGACGGTGGGGATAGACTTGCCCGAGTTAAACATCGTAAGCATGCCTGCGATGATTACAACGATGTATACAGGTGAGATGTATGTGCTCGCTGTCTTGGTGTCCTTCGCGAGAACAGCCAGGAGACCGATGATCGCTACATAGAGGTAAACCATTACCAGCATGATCGCGAGCAGCATCAGGCACTGTGTGGGGCCGAAGGATACGTTGCCGAAGCCGTTCTCCGCGAGCTCGCCCATCGTCGAACCCATAACGCTCATCGCTACGATCATCGAAACCGCATAAACGATAGCCGAGAGGCTCGAAAGGATCGCCATCGAAACGAGTTTGCCGACTACGATAGCATCGCGGCTTACGGGAGTCAGGAGCATCGAAGCGAGAGTTCCTCTCTCCTTTTCACCGGCGATCGCGTCAACACCGACACTCATCGCGCCTGCGAACAGGAGCATGGTGATCAGGTAAGGCAGCATCATCGAGATGAATCTGTTGTTGGCCTTTTCTTCCTTTACGATGCGCTGATCGTTCTGTGTGAATACGTTCAGCTGGTCGAGATCGCCGAGACGCTGCGCGAGCAGGTTCGTGCGGTAAGATGAGAGCACGCCCGAGAATACGCTGTAAGCCTGTGACGAGTAGTTTTCCGAATCGTTAAAAAATACATTGACTGTAGGAGTCGCATCTCCTGCCTTGGTGTAAGCGGCAACCGTATTCTCAAAATCTTTGTCGAATACGACGATCAGCTCGGCGTTGCCGTTCAGCACCTTATCTTCGAGATCGGCCTTCTGCGAAGCATACTCGGCATCGGTCAGATAAGTAATGTTGGCAGTCATTGCGTAATCCATCTGGTCCGCGGTCTTCTTAAAGCCCTGATCCGCATTGACAATATACACCTCGGAGACATGCTCCGTGATATCGCTCTCCATCGATTTGATCAGATTGCCCATCAGGCTGTAGATACCGATCATCAGGATAGCGGGAAGAATGAATAAACTGAATACGAGCTTTCTGTCGCCGAATACGCGCTTGAGCTCTTTACGAATAATGATTCCTGCACCTTTCATGACTCCACCTCCTTAATTCTCATGATTGTACTGCTTGTACAACCTGAAGAATGCTTCCTCAAGATCATCCGCGCCGGTACTCTCTAGTATCTCGGGCAGGGTTCCCTCACAGGCCTTCTGACCGTTGATGATAACGGCGATCCTGTCGCAGAGCTTCTCTGCCTCACTCATGATATGAGTCGAGATGATGACCGTCTTACCCTGCTCCTTTAAGGTCTTCAGATAATCGGTAACCACTCTGGCCGTGATGATGTCAAGTCCGCTGGTGGGCTCGTCGAAGATGACTACCTTGGGATCGTGTACAAGGCTGACGGCAATGGCTGCCTTCTGCTTCATACCGGTCGAGAGCTCTTCGATCTTTTTGTCCTTGAACTCGTTGATGCCGAACTGCGTAAAGAGCTCTTCCTGCCTCTTTTCGATGGCCTCGGGGGTCATGCCGTGCAGCTCGCCGAAGAATTTGAACATGTAGTCCGCCGTAAAATTGGTGTCCAGCTTGATCTCGTTGGTCAGGAAGCAGATATTCTCACGTACATCCGCACCCTGCTTGACAGTGTCAAAACCGCAGACGCTGACATCGCCGTCCGTGGGCTTTAAAAGTGTCGCCACACAGCGGAGAGTCGTAGTCTTGCCTGCGCCGTTCGGTCCTAAGAGACCGAAGATCTCTCCCTCCCTTGTCTCGAGCGAAAGACCGTTGACCGCTATCTTTTCCGGATTGGTGGTCTTCAGCTCCATCATCTTTTTCTTTCCAAGCTTGTAAACCTTGGTCAGATTGTTGATCTTGATCATTTTTGCTCCTTTCATTCCCTATTACGTGTGCCTTTGATTGTTACACTTGCATTATCCGCTCACGCGGTTTATTTTTCAACGACAGCCGGGCGGAATTACGGACACTTAATTCGCCTTTCGTGTCGAAAAATACTTTTTTTCTGCGGATTTTGAGAAACCCGCGGTACCCGTTTGGCACCTTTACCGTCTAAAATACCACAACTCAAACGATTGCGCAATCCCATGAACCATAAAGAAACCGGACACGGTATTCACGTTTCCCAAAACAGCTCGTCGAGTGTTTTGTTCAGCACCTTGCATATCGCTATGCATAGGTTGATCGTAGGGTTGTAATCGCCTTTTTCAATGGCGTTTATCGTCTGCCTGGACACTCCGACCCTGTCCGCGAGGTCCTGCTGCGACATATCGAGCGAGGCACGCGCCGCCTTTAGTCTGAGGTTCTTCATGTCAGTCCTCCTCTCTGTCACGCAGCTTCTTTATAAAGATGAGGAGCAGCAGATATCCCGACAATACTCCGCACAGGAGGTTTGCGAATCCTATAAAGGTGAACACTCCGTCGACGATCGCTTCGCCTGCGATCAGGTGGCGTATGCCGATGCCGATATTGAACACGGTAAGGAATGAGAAGAATATCACATAAAACCTTCTGCTCTCGTCCATCCTGAAGTAAGCGTCGTGCATGACCGAATGAGTCAGCATCACGCAGGCAACGATCAGGAAAACGATGAATAACTGCAGTCTCATCTCTACGTACTTAGTGAGTACATCCGAAATGACGATCATAACGGTAAAGCAGGCTAGGAAAGTGTAGAACGCGAGCTTATAGGACTTGCCCTGCTCTGCGATCTGGCGCTCATCGTACTGACCTGTCTTTGTGTTCCAGTCACGTGAGAGCGTTACTATCAGGGCTGCGAGCAGTATCCCAAGGACCGCGCCCGCTGCGATGACGATGATATCTCCAAATCCGCTGTCCGCTTCGAAGACCCTGAGAGAATATGTCATCTCCCATTTTCCGTCATTGAACCACTCCGCGGCTCCGGGGATCGGGCCGGCAGCGGGATGCGCGGCAAGGAAAGCGTCAAGCGCGTCCGCATTGCTCAGATGATCGATCCTGCAGATATATTTACCGGCTGCGAGCTCCAAAGGCTTCGACTCGATCTTAAGCAGGCCTCCGACCGTACTGTAAACGGTCCTTCCCGATCCGTCGATAACACTGAAACCGGTCAGGAACCCGGGCCTGTCGTTCTTATACCAGTCGGGGTTAATTACATATTCCCCGCTGTTATCTATCTCTATGACTATCTGCGAATACTCCGGAGATGCCTTTCCGTTCTCAACGGTAACTGCCGTGCTCAGTTTTTCCCTGAGGCTGCCCTCGGGCATAAATACGATCATGAGCACAAACACCGCTAAAGAAGTCAACACCAGTGCAATCACCGCTTTACTCTTTTTTTTCATGACTGAATCCTCCTTTGATAGTTTCCGGAAGCCATTGTCTTGCCTTGCTACGATGACCACTATAACACCTGTCTTACATTATGTCAAGTATAATTTACATTTTATCTTATATTTTTTTCAGAATGTCAGACAGACGCAAGTTCCCATCCCGCCCGCACAATGGTATAATGGTATAAAACGGTTTCCGGAGGTGTATCGGATGAAGATAAAAGTTACGGATAAGTCCTACGAAGAGGTGCTCGCTCTGCCGAAGGCCGCGCACAAAAGACCGATGAGGCAGCTGAAGGTCTGGAGGAGTCTGATCGCGACGCTTTCAAAGAAAGAACTGAAGGATATAGATTTTACATACGAAGAAGACGGTATGGAAAAGCTCGGGAAAAAGGAGCCCGCGCTGATCCTGATGAACCATTCGAGCTTTACCGATCTGCAGATCGTCGGTACGATATTTAAGAACAGACCTTACAATATCGTCTGTACCAACGACGGTTTCGTGGGCAAGGAGGGCCTGATGCGCGCGATCGGCTGCATCCCCACGAGGAAATTCGTCCCCGAGGCGACTCTGGTCAAGGACATGAACTACGTCCTGCACGCTCTCAAAAGCTCCGTCATGATGTTTCCCGAGGCGAGCTACAGCTTTGACGGTACCGAAACACCTCTGCCGGTGAGCCTCGGCAAATGCGTAAAGCTCCTGAAGGTGCCTGTGATCATGGTCAAGACCGAGGGCGCGTTCCTGCGCGATCCCCTCTACAACAATCTGCAGAAGCGCAAGGTTAAGGTCAGGGCCCGCGTTACATATCTGATCTCCCCGAAGGACGCTGAAGCGAAGAGCGCCGATGAGATCAACGGCATCCTCGCCGATGCTTTCAGATACGACCACTGGAAAGCCCAGTACGCGCACGGCGTCCCGATCACCGAGGATTTCCGCGCGGACGGCCTGCACCGCGTCCTGTACAAATGCCCGAAATGCGGCAAAGAGGGGCATATGCTCGGCAAGGGCATATCCGTCAAATGCGGTAACTGCGGCGACGAGCACGAGCTCCTGCCCGACGGATCGCTGAAAAACAAAAATGAAGGTGACACCCGTTTCCGCTTCGTTTCCGACTGGTACCGCTGGGAGCGCGAATGCGTCCGCAGTGAGCTGGAGAGCGGGGAATACAGGCTCGATACCGATGTGGACATCCTCATCCTCAAAGACATGAACAGCATGTACCGCGTCGGCAGCGGACATCTGACCCACACCCGCGATGGCTTTACCCTCACCGGGTGCGACGGAGCGCTCGAATACAGCCAGGCGGCCTCCGCTTCCTACAGCCTCTACGCCGATTATTTCTGGTACGAGATCGGGGATGTGATCTCGATCGGCGACAAGAATATGCAATATTACTGCTTCCCTAAGGATAAGTCCGTAAATGTGGCAAAGGCCCGCCTCGCGGCCGAGGAAGCGTATAAGATGCATAAGTAAAATTAAAAAAGGTGCCTGTCACCATAAAGACACGGGGACGTTTCTTCTGTCTGCTAAATGCGCAGACAGAAGAAACGTCCCCGTGTCTTTTATATCCGGTTATTATTTCTTAATGGTCTTGAACGCTTCTCTTGCCTGGTAGGAGGTGTGGAGCAGTTCATGTGCCTTGTGCGAGTTGGGCTCGCCGAGGAACTCATCGTAGAGGGCCTTGATCTGAGGATTGTTGTGAGACTGACGGATAGCCTGTCTCTCGTCCTCGGAGTAAAGAGCCTTTGCTCTCTTTTCCTTGTAGGTATCGAGGATATCGGGATCCTCGTTGGGAAGGAACTGAGGCTTTACATAAGGCTGTCCGCCGCCGTTGATACATCCGCCGGGACATCCCATGATCTCGATGAACTGGTACTTCGACTTGCCTGCGCGGATATCGTCGAGCAGAACCTTAGCGTTCTTCATGCCGTGTGCAACAGCGATGCTGACGGTGGTTCCGTTGATGTCGAGCGAAGCCTCCTTGATGCCGTCAAAGCCTCTAACCTGCTCAAACTTGATCAGATCGTGCTCCTTGCCGGTAAGTACATAGTAAGCTGTACGGAGAGCTGCCTCCATAACGCCGCCCGTAACACCGAAGATAACGCCTGCGCCGGTGTAGTCGCCGACGATGTCATTATCGAACTCCTCGTCGGGAAGCATGTTCCAGTTGATACCCGAGCGCTTGATGAGTTTTCCGAGCTCTCTGGTGGTAAGAACAGCGTCAACGTCCTTGATGCCGTCCTTCTGCAGCTGCTCGCGGTCCTTCTCGAACTTCTTTGCGGTACAGGGCATGATCGATACAACGAACATATCCTTGGGATCGATGCCGTTCTTCTCGCAGTAGTAGCTCTTAAGGATGGCGCCGAACATCTCGTGAGGAGACTTGCAGCTCGAAAGATGAGGGAGAAGATCTCCGTAGTTCATCTCCGCGTAGTTGATCCATCCGGGTGAGCAGGAGGTGATCATGGGCAGAACACCCTTGTTCTTGATCCTGCCGAGCAGCTCTGTAGCCTCTTCCATGATGGTAAGGTCAGCCGCGTAGTTGGTATCGAATACCTTCTTGAAGCCGAGTCTCTTGAGAGCTGCGACCATCTTGCCGGTAACGGGTGTACCGATCTTCATGCCGAACTCTTCGCCGAGTGCCGCACGAACAGCGGGAGCTGTCTGTACAACAACGTACTTGCCTGCCTTGAACGCAGCGTCTACCTTGTCGATCTCCGACTTCTCCATAAGAGCGCCGGTAGGGCAGACTGTAGTACACTGACCGCAGAGGATGCAGGGTGAATCTGCGAAAGATCTGTTCTCCGCAGGTCCTACGATAGTGTTGAAACCGCGCTTCTCAAAGCCGAGAACCGACTTGCCGTGCGCGTTCTTGCAGCGCTCGATGCAGCGTCCGCAGAGTACGCACTTGGAAGTGTCCCTGACGATGGAAGGAGTGATCTGGTCGATAGTAGCGGGTGTCTTTACGCCTTCAAACATACCCTCACGTGCGCCGGTAACCTTAGCAGCGTAGAGCAGCTCACAGTATTCGTTCTTGTCGCACTGCTGGCACTGCATGGAGTGGTTTGAAAGAAGGAGCTCAACGGATGCACGGCGTGCCGCAACCGCAGCGGGTGAGGAGATGGTGATCTCCATGCCCTCGTTTACGGGGTAAACGCAGGAAGCAACGAGGCCTCTGGCGCCCTTAACCTCAACAAGGCAGACACGGCATGAACCGCGTGAGCATTCTCCGTGGTTGTACGCGCACAGAGAAGGGATATTGTAACCGCAAAGCTTTGCGGCTTCGAGTATTGTTAAGCCTTCCTCTACCTGATAGGGAATGCCTTCGATCTTAATATTAACTTTTGCCATTTCGGATTCCCCCTTATTCTTTTGTGATAGCCTTAAACTTACACGATGCCATACATAATCCGCACTTTACGCACTTCTGAGGATCGATCTCGCGTGAAGGCTTCTTGTGGCCCTCGGGAGTATAGTCGGTCGCAGAGATGGCGTTAACGGGACACTGTCTCTCGCAGAGTCCGCAGCCGATACATGTATCTTTGTTGATCTTGTACTGCATAAGGTTCTTACATACCTTTGAAGGACACTTCTTATCAACGATATGCGCGATGTACTCGTCTCTGAAATGAGTGAGTGTCGAAAGAACAGGGTTTGCAGCGGTCTGGCCGAGTGCGCACAGAGAACCTGCCTTGATGGTCTGGCTGATCTCCTCGAGCTGTGCGAGGTCATCCATGGTAGCCTGGCCGTTTGTGATCTTGGTAAGGATCTCGAGCATGCGTCTGGTACCGATACGGCAGGGTGAGCACTTACCGCAGGACTCGTCGCAGATGAACTCCATGTAGAACTTCGCAACGTCAACCATACAGTTGTCTTCATCCATAACGATAGCGCCGCCGGAACCCATCATCGAGCCGCGTGCTACAAGGTTATCGAAATCGATCTCAGCATCGAGGTCCTTCTCGGTAAGACATCCGCCGGAAGGTCCGCCGGTCTGGATAGCCTTGAACTTCTTGCCGTTCGGGATGCCGCCGCCGATATCGTAAATAAGCTCGCGAAGGGTGGTACCCATGGGAACCTCTACGAGGCCGACATTGTTAACCTTGCCGCCCAGAGCGAATACCTTTGTGCCCTTTGACTTCTCGGTTCCGCACTCTGCGAACTTCTTAGCGCCCTCACGAAGGATGTAGGGAACGCATGCAAGAGTCTCAACGTTGTTAACAACGGTGGGCTTATCCCACAGACCCTTGACTGCAGGGAACGGAGGACGGGGACGGGGCATACCGCGCTGACCCTGGATGGAGTTCAGCAGAGCGGTCTCCTCACCGCAGACGAATGCGCCCGCGCCGAGTCTGATATGTACTCTGAAGCTGAAATCTGTGCCGAGGATGTTGTCGCCGATAAGTCCGAGCTCCTCAGCCTGCTTGATAGCGATCTTAAGACGGTTAACCGCGATCGGGTACTCCGCACGAACATAGAAATATCCGTTCTGTGCGCCGATAGCGTAACCTGCGATCATCATACCCTCGATAACCGCAAGGGGGTTACCTTCGAGGATGGAACGATCCATGAATGCACCGGGGTCGCCCTCATCACCGTTACATACAACGTACTTGTCACCGTCGCCGTTGATGGCGAACATCCACTTGCGTCCGGTGGGGAATCCTGCACCGCCGCGTCCGCGAAGACCTGCGTCAAGTACCTCCTGACAGACCTCCTGACGGGTCATCTTGAGAGCCTTTGCCAGACCCTGGAATGCGCCTGCGCCGAGTGCCTCATGAATATCCTCGGGATTGATCTGACCGCATGCGTGAAGGGCGATACGGCGCTGCTTCTTGTAGAAGTTGATATCCTCCTGCTTTGCAACCTTCTCGCCTGTCGCGGGATCAACGTAGAGAAGTCTGTCAACAACTTCCTTGCCTACGATATCCTTTTCAACGATCTCGGAAACATCCTCGATCTTAACAAGTCTGTAAAGTGTGTCCTCGGGATAGATCTTAACGAAAGGACCCTGTGAGCAGAAACCGAAGCAGCCGACCTGGTTAACGGTGATGTCATTGTCGAGGCCGCGTGCTTTGAGCTGCTTTTTGAACTCCTCCATGATCTCGGTGGAGTGTGAAGAAATACATCCTGTACCGCCGCAGAGAACGATGGCTCTCTTGCCCTCGAAACCCTTTAACTTGTCTTCGAGACATTTGGTACATGAACCGGTAGCGTTTTCAAGCTGTTCGAATGATTTGATCTTTTCCATCTTTACGCCTCCCCTGCCTTATACTTTTCAATGATCCCGGGAACGTCGGATACGCTTAACTTGGGATAAACCTGGCCGTTAATGGAAACGGCGGGAGCGATACCGCACGCACCGATGCAGCGCAGAGCATCGAGTGTAAAGAGACCGTCGTCCGAAGTCTCGCCGGGCTTGATCCCGAGGAGCTCAGAGAATTTGTCGATAACCTGCTGCGCGCCCTTTACATAACAGGCTGTGCCTAAGCAGCATCCGACAACATACTTTCCCTTCGGCTTGAGGGAAAAGAAAGAGTAGAACGTAACCACGCCGTAGATCTCCGCAACGGAAATACCCGTCTTCTCGGAAACCAGCTCCTGAACCTCCAGCGGAATATAACCATACTCCTTCTGGATGTCGGACAGGATCATCATGAGCGGTGTGGGCTCGTTTTCGTACCGGCTGCAGATCTCTGTGATCTGAGCAACGGCAGCTTCACTTAGTTTGGACATAGAATCCTCTCCTTTTTCTGTTGAAAATAGTAAAAAAACAAAAGGTCTGACCGTACAACACGGTCTGACCCTTCGTAGTTGCACAATCATCTGCATTATGCCAAAAAATGCGGCATTTTGCAAGAGGGTTGGGCAGATTTCGGTATTATGTTTACAGATTTAATCCAAAAGTATCAGCTCTTTGTAGAATTCTGCATAATCCTTGCGCTTGTTTTTGGTGAATTCGATGGCCGTACGGGGATGCTGGTTCAAAAGACCGGTCATCAGATACTGGAGGTCGTACCCCCATACCGTGCCTTCTTCCTTCAGCTTGTTCATATGGTACTCGACGAACTTGAAGGCCTCGAACTCCTTATATTTGGGGTTCTTTAAGAAGCCGAGCAGGAGCTCCATCGCGCAGTTGCCGGCACCGCGTCCCATCGATGCGTAGGTCGCGTCGAGGTAATCCACGCCGTCGCCGACCGCCTCGATCGTGTTCGCGAACGCGAGCTGCTGGTTGTTGTGCGCGTGCACGCCGAGCTTTTTGCCGTATTTCTCCGCATATTCGCGGTAAACGTCGCATACGCGGGACATCGTCTCGGGATAGAGCGCGCCGTAGGAATCAACGATGTAGATGATATCAACGGGCGAATTGCCGAGCAGGTCGAGAGCGACCTTGATATCCGACTCCTGGACGTTCGAGATCGCCATGATATTGCAGCTGACCTCGTAGCCCTTGTCCTTTGCGTCCTCGATCATCGCGACCGCCGCGGGCATCTGGTGCAGATAAGTCGCAACCCTGATCATGTCGATCGGGCTCTCGCTCTTTTTCAGGATATCGTTCTGATAATCGCAGCGTCCGACATCGGCCATTACGGCGATCTTGGGGCCCTTCGACTGATCGCCCACGATCGCGCGGATATCGTCGTCCGCGCAGAACTTCCATTTACCGAACTTCTTAACGTCGAACATTTCCTTTGAGCACTTATATCCGAATTCCATATAGTCCACGCCGGCCTTGATGTTGGTCTCATAGAGAGCCTTTACGAAATCATCCTTAAAGAAGAAATCGTTTACAAGTCCGCCGTCGCGCAGTGTCGCATCAACCACCCTGATGCCGGGTCTGTAGCTCATCAGCTGAGTCAGTTCTTTTTCCATACTTTCCTCCGTTTGTGCTCAAAATGTCCGCTAAGAAACTCTTATGCCTCAAATCCGTTGGGGTTCTTGGACTGCCAGTTCCATGCGTCCCTGCACATGTCCTCGATGCCGTACTGTGCCTCCCAGCCGAGCTCCTCCTTGGCGCGCGTCGCATCCGAGTAGCATGCGTCGATGTCGCCGGGGCGGCGGGCCGTAATAACGTAAGGAACCTTAACTCCGGTAACCTTCTCAAACGCATTTACGAGATCGAGTACCGAGTAGCCTACACCGGTTCCGAGATTGTAAACGCGGGTTCCGGGATTGTCCGCGAGCTTCTTGATAGCCTTAACATGGCCGAGCGCGAGGTCCACAACGTGGATGTAGTCGCGCACGCCTGTGCCGTCGTGTGTCTTATAGTCGTTTCCGAATACGCTCAGATGATCGAGCTTGCCGATCGCAACCTGAGTGATATAGGGCATCAGATTGTTCGGGATGCCGTTCGGATTCTCGCCGATGCGGCCGCTCTTGTGAGCACCGATCGGGTTAAAGTAACGGAGCAGGATGACATTCCACTCCTTATCAGCCTTCTGCATATCGGTAAGGATCTGCTCGAGCATCGACTTGGTCCAGCCGTAAGGGTTCGTGCATACACCCTTCGGGCACTCCTCGGTGATCGGTACAAATGCGGGATCGCCGTAAACCGTGGCCGATGACGAGAAAACGATGTTCTTTACGCCGTGGTCGCGCATGGACTGCACGAGTGTCAGCGTACCGCCGATATTGTTGTCATAATACTCGATGGGCTTAACAGTCGACTCGCCGACTGCCTTAAGACCCGCGAAATGGATCACGCTGTCGATCTTATTCTCCTCGAAGATCCTGTCCATCGCCTGTCTGTCGCGGATGTCCGCCTCGTAGAATTTGATCTGCTTTCCGGTGAGCTCCTCGACCCTCTTCAGGCTCTCCCTGCTGGAATTGCTGAGATTGTCGACGATCACCGCTTCGTAGCCGGCGTTATACAGCTCGACCACGGTGTGGCTGCCGATATAACCGGCTCCGCCCGTTACTAAAATACTCATTTCATAGCCTCCATAATCCTGTTATACACCTGTCCTGCAGCGGTCATGCATTATTATGCAAAACCGTTTCTTCTTACTTTTATACCCGCGGGGGCATCTTGTCAAGATAAATTCTCCGCAAAAATGCGATTTCCGCGGCGTTTTTCATGCCTCTCCGACGCGGTATATCCTGCCCTCAAACGGCTGCATCGTCAGAAAACGTGAATACTTTTCACTGCCGTGGGTGCCGAGGATAATATGGCCCTTGCGGTACTCGAGCTCACCGAGGTCTATGCGCGCGGGGCGCCCGGTCATATTCACCGCGATCAGCAGCCTCCTGCCCTCATACTCACGCAGGAACGCGATCACCTGACGGTTTGACTTCGCGATCATGCGGTAGGAGCCGTAATTGAGCTCGTCGTTCAGATGCCTTAAGCGTATGAGCTGCTTATAAAAATCGATGACGGAATCGGGATTTTTCAGGTCATCCTCGACATTGATCTCCGTATAGTTCGGATTGATCTTCATCCACGCCTCTTCACCGTCGGTAAAGCCCGCATTCTTACCCGCGCTCCACTGCATCGGCGTGCGCGCATGGTCGCGCGTCATCTTCTGTACGATCTTTTTCGCGATCGGCGCGGGAACATGCATCATGCTCTGCAGCATCTCATAATCGTTGATCGCCTCGAAATCCTTCCATTCTTCGGGCTCGAGCGGGCAGTTTGTCATACCGATCTCCTCGCCCTGGTACATGAACGGGGTACCGTACATCGTCATATTGATCATCGCGAGTGCTTTTGCCGACTCGCGCCTGTACTTCTTATCATCGCCGAAACGCGATACGGGACGGGGCTGATCGTGATTGGAAATGTAATTTCCGAGCCATCCGCCTCCTCTTTCTACACCTGTCTCCCAGCGATCGAATATGTCCTTGTACTCCCGGACCGTCCAGTGATAGAGCTTCCGGAAGTCGAATTTGCCGAGAGGTCCACAGCCGATCAGCGCCAGATCAAACTGGAACATCATGTCGAGCTCGTTAGTTCCGGGACCCGTATACCCCAGCACCGCGTCAAGAGGCGTTACCATGCCTTCGCCCACGGTAAAGCAGTCATAGTGCGAAAGCACCTTTTCGTGCATTTCCTTCAGGTACTCGTGCGTTTTGGGGAGGCTCACGATATGCTCGAAGGGGAAATTGAGCTTCTTCGGATCACCGCTGTCGGGCAGTCCCTCGCGCTTCGCGATCGCATTGATCACATCGAGTCTGAAGCCCGCGATCCCGCGATCGAGCCAGAACCGCATGATCTTCCAGACCTCCTCGCGGACCTCGGGATTTGCCCAGTTCAGGTCGCACTGGTTCGGCGTGAACAGCGTCAGATAGTACTCCCCGGTCTTCTCGTCCTTCTGCCATGCACTCCCTCCAAAAGCCGAAAGCCAGTTGTTGGGCGGTATCGTGCCTGTCGTCACGGGCAGTTTGTATCCGGGATTCGCGTCCGCTTTTCTGCCTTTTTTGAAGATATAATAGTCACGGTATTTGCCTGCGGGATCCTCCACAGCCGCGCGGAACCATTTATGGTGCGATGAGGTATGATTTACGACCAGATCCATCACGATCCCGATCCCGAGAGCCTTTGCCTCAGCAACGAGCCTGTCGAAATCCTCCATCGTGCCGAACTCGGGATTGATCGCGCAGTAATCGTCGATGTCGTAGCCGTAATCATGATTGTGCGAAGGGTAGACCGGTGAGAGCCAGATCACGTCCGCGCCGAGACTTTTGATATAGGGCAGCTTCTCAATGACGCCGCCCAGGTCGCCTATTCCGTCGCCGTTCGAATCCTTGAAGGATCTGGGCCAGATCTGGTAAACAACTTTGTTTTTGAAATCGTAGCTCATGCAAATTCCCTCCTGTCAGTCTGTGGCTTTGCTAACCGGGCTTTTCTTTTGCAATCCACCGGTTAATCCGTATGCCTGTTTTTTGAGATCTTGTCCTCGTAAAACTGCTTTATCTTCGCGTTTCTGCGCTCTGCGGCTTCCTTTCTGGCCTTCTTTCGCTCCTCGCGTTCCTTCTCCAGCTCGGCGATACGTGCCCGCGCTCTCTCACGCTGCTTTGCCCTCTCCTTCTGCACGCGCTCCGTAAAAAGCTTCAGTCCGCGTACCTTCGGCGTAACAACCACTGAGAGCGGCTCGGGCTTCACATCCCAGCTGCCGTCGTAATCCACAGTGATCACCGTGCCTCCGCGCTGCGTCTGCTTCTTTTTGATCCCGCTGTATCCGCCGTAATCGATCGACATTCCGTAGGTAAGGCGGATTCCCTTGTAGGTCAGCGAGATCGTGTTCAAGTGATCGTGCCCGCAGAACATGGCCTTGATCATGCCGTTTTTCTGCGCTTTCTCAAAGAAATCCTCCTTGTAGCGGCTGATTCCGAAGTAATCCTCCTTTTCCGAGATCCCGCCGAAATGGAACTTTACCGAGGTGTCTCCGAGCTTCATTTTCTCGTAGGCGATCTTGTATTCCTTGACCGGCATGTGGAAAAATGCCATCGCCCGCATGTCAGGGTTGTACTCACGAAGCCATTCGAGCCTGTCCATGCACCATTTTGTCTGGTCCGCATGGATGCGGTCAAAGCCCGAGGTCAGCCAGCCTTTCCCGTACATGTTCGAATCCAGCATCACAAGCGCCATGTCCGACCTGCAGTAACCGTTCGGCAGAGGGGCATCCCAGTCATCCGGCTTCACGAGATGAATGAAATAATTCCCCGCTCCGAAAATATCCTTCGGGCCGTGCGCAAAGATCGAATACTCGCCCTTGCGGAACTCATTGCCGAGCTGCTCACGGTTCAGCTTTGAGCCTATTTCCGCGTCGTGATTCCCCATCACCAGTGCGTAGGGAATACGGAACATGTCCATGAATTCCATGAACTTCGCGGCCTGTTTTTTATTATTGACCGTGCCGGTCCTCAGGAAAAACGGAAATATCGTATCTCCGGTCAATACGATCAGATCCGGTTTCGTTCTTTCTACTATTGTAGTAACATCCTCCATCGCTTTCCTGTCGAGGTTCCGCGCCATCCATCCAAACCCCAGATGCAGGTCCGTCAGCTGCAGGATCTTCATCGGCCGGTCCTCGGGCATCCGAAACTCGAAGGTCTCTTTATCTATGATCCGGAAATTATCTCCTTTGTACATTTCAAACAACTCCTTTAATGACGTTGATATCATACACCCAAGCGGCAGTTTTAGCAAATACGCTTACAGATACATATTACGATTTGTTAAGCAGAAACTAATGGACGTAACGATCAAAATGTCGCATAATGATATAGGTGCCGGCTGCCGGCAAAAGGAGAAGAAATGAGACTTTTTATCGCGATACAGTTTGATGCGGATATGCTTGACGCGCTCACGGATTACCGGGAGTCGCTGATGGCCCGCGGGGTGGAGGGAAACTACACCCGGCGGGAGAATCTGCATATCACGCTCGCGTTCATCGGCGATCACGGGAATCCCGATGACGTGCTGGATGCGATGGAGCAGGTGTCCTTCAGACCGTTTGATATCGCGCCGGACGGCGTGGGAAGCTTCGGCGATCTGTTCTGGGTTGGGCTTGCGGATAATCCGGGGCTTGCCGCATACGTGAAGAGGCTTCGAAGGGCGCTCTCCGCACATGGCATTCCATACGATAAAAAGCGTTTCTCGCCCCATATCACGCTGATCCGTAAGGCGTCTTACAGAGGTGGCGGGGCTGTTCCGGCAGGGGAACCGCCGAAGGGTTCGATGACTGCGTACAAAGTATCACTGATGCGGTCCGACCGCGGCAAACAGGGCATGATCTACACAGAGGTCGGAAGCGTCATGTGTGAGGGATATGACGCGATCGAGCGGGTCATGCGGATGGAGAAAGATTTTGACAGAGCGCTGCAGCTGATGAAACACTGCGAAGAAGGCACGGCGGATGCCGGGGCCGGGGAGCTGGGGAACCTGATAAAAAGGCTCGATCGCTACTATTCCGGCAGACAGTGGAAGGAGGATTTCGCCGCAGACGAAAAAGGCGCATTTCCGGCAGGACTGAAGCGCGGCGTGCTCTCGGAAGACGGACTCTACGAGCTTCTCGAGAGGTACAGGGAAACGGAGGTTTTTAACAATGAAAAGAAGTGAAGTACCCGTTAATATGACATGGGATCTGGGCCTGATCTACAAAACGCCCGAAGAGGCCTGGGCTGCGGCGGATGAGCTCACGGCGCTCAGCGATAAGATCGAGTCAGAATATAAGGGAAGATTAAAGGATGCGAAGTCTATCGTAGACTGTCTGCATCTTTGCGAAAAGATGGATGAGATCTCGGGCCGCGTAGCCAATTATTTTGGCCTTGACATGGAGACCGACTACTCCGATTCGGAGAAGGTAGCTAATTCCGGCAAGGCAGACAGCATCGCGACCGAGGCGTATACAAAGACCAGCTTTGTAGATTCCGAGATCATCGAGGCGGACAGCGCGGTGCTCGAAGAGGCGATGCGCATCGGCGGCACGGTATCGCAGAAGCTGCGCAAGATCATCAGGGCAAAGGCCCATTATCTGAGCCCCGAGACCGAAAAGGCTCTGACGGCTCTGAGCGAGTTCATGGGCACGCCTTACGATGTCTACAATCAGGCAAAGCTCTCGGATATGCGTTTTGACGATTTTACCGTGAATGGCAAGACCTATCCTCTGGGATACGCGCTGTTCGAGGATGAGTACGAGTATGAGGCGGATACCGATGTAAGACGCGCCGCATTCAGGCATTTCTCGGACAAGATCAAAGAGTATGAGAATGTGACCGCGACCGCTTACAACGCCCTCGTCCGCAAGGAAAAGACGATGGCGAACCTGCGCGGGCACAAGGACGTGTTCGATTACCTGCTCTTTGAAGAGGAGGTTACGCGCGATCTCTACGACAGGCAGATCGACGTGATCATGGAGAAGCTCGCTCCCCACATGCGCAAATACGCGAAGCTCCTGCAAAAGGTCCATAAGCTGGACAAGATGACCTACGCGGACCTGAAGCTCTCCGTGGATCCCGGCTTTGACCCGAGAGTGAGCATCGAGGAGGCTGAAAAGTACCTCGTTGACGGCCTCGCGGTCATGGGCGGTGAGTATGTGGAGATGATCAAAAAGGCGTTCAAGGAGAGATGGATCGATTTCGCGAACAACGACGGAAAATGCACGGGCGGCTTCTGCTCGAGCCCTTACGGCGTGCCCGCGTCATTTATCCTGCTCTCGTGGCAGAACCGCATGGCCGACGTATTCACGCTGGCTCACGAGCTCGGACACGCGGGACATTTCAAGGAGTGCAACGCGGTGCAGGGCTGCTTCGATACCGAGGTTCCGTCCTATTTCGTTGAGTCGCCGAGTACGATCAACGAGCTGCTGCTCACGGGTTATCTCGAAAAGACCAATCCCGATCCCCGCTTCAGGCGCTGGGTTCTCAGCTGCACGGTCGGCAAGACCTACTATCACAATTTCGTTACGCACCTGCTCGAGGCCGCTTACCAGCGCGAGGTCTACAAGCTCGTGGATGCCGGCGAGAGCGTGCAGGCGGACACTCTTTCCGAGATATTTAAAGATGTGCTGACCAGGTTCTGGGGTGATGCCGTAGAGCTCACCGAAGGCGCGGAACTCACCTGGATGCGCCAGCCCCACTACTACATGGGTCTGTACTCATACACCTACTCGGCCGGTCTTACGATCTCGACCGCGATGAGCAAGAGGATCCTCACCGAGGGCGCTCCCGCCGTCGAAGACTGGAAAAAGGCGCTCCGCGCAGGCAGCACGGTAACGCCTCTGGAATTCGCAAAAATGGCCGGTGTGGACATCTCCACCGACAGGCCTCTGCTTGAGACGATCGAATACATCGGCTCGCTGATCGATGAAATGTGCGAGCTGACCGAACAACTGGGATTCTAAAAGACATGGGGACGGTTCTTTTGTCTGCCAAAAAAGCAGAATAATACGCGGGCGCCGCAGAGAAAACTTCCGGGACTCGTTGAGGACGTCGGTACTTATCGACCGTATTCGGGTCGATTATGTACAGCTACGTCCGAATCGAAGCGAGAGCGTGTCTCCGGAAGTTTTACTCGTTGCCGCCCGCGTAATGGTTACCTGGGTGCAGACAGAAGAACCGTCCCCATGTCTTGCTTATCTTAAAGTTTAAACGCTGTCCCTATAAACAGCGCCACATCTCTGCCGGCATCATCCGTCACATCCACCCGGATGACTGTCGTGGTCCTGCCGCTCTTTACCACGCCGGCCTTTGCGATCAGTTTAGTGCCCTTGGGCGCGGACAGATAATTGATGCTGACCTGCGAAGCCACCGAGGGCTTGTGGATATTGTTCGCGATCGCGGCCAGTGCGAGATCCGCCAGTGTGAAAATGGCGCCGCCCATGACTCCACCGTTCGCGTTCTGCAGCGCTTCCGTGATCTCGACACTGCATACCGCGCTGTCATCGGTCAGCTCATCGAGCCGCATACCCGCTCTCGACGCGAACAGGTCGTTCATAAAATATTCTCTTGCTTCTTCGGTTGTGGCAAATGTACTCATTTTCTCTCCTCCGGAAATGTCCGTCTTTGGGCTGATCACCCGGCATTATCCCTTATATTTAAACTGATTGTCTTCCTCATCGTAATAATATCCTGCTGCCTCGAGGCGGCTGAACAGTTCCTCTTTGTCGATGTCCATATCCGCGCACAGATCATCAACATCCGAATAAAAATCTCTCAGCTTCAGATTAACAAAACTCAGTAAAATAGCGGGTTCCTCAGGTATCATGCAAACCCCTCCGTTTTTTATTTTGCACCTGGGTGCGAATTAAGACCCCTTATTCTGCCATCGGTGCTCTTGCTCATTTACGGAATATGATATAGCCTTTTTTATGGCGTTTCAAGCGTTTTTTTGGGAAAATCGCAGCGCTGCGTGCACATTTTGCGCACTTGCGAATATCCCGCGTTTACGTTATATTGTAAGAAAACGCCCTTCCGAGCGTTTCGATGTATAGGATAAGGAGCTTAAAATGAATACTGAATTATTGATCGAAATACTGTTGTTTGCGGTCGGTTTTGTCTGCCTGGTCAAGGGCGGCGACTGGTTCGTTGACGGTTCGACCGGCATCGCGCACCGTTTTCACATGCCTGAGATCCTGATCGGCGCGACCGTCGTATCGATCGGCACAACTATCCCCGAGGTCATGGTTTCCGCCACAGGCGCCATCACGGGCGGCGACGGCGGATCGGCCATCGCTTACGGCAACGCGATCGGCTCGATCATATGCAACACCTCGCTGATCGCGGCCATCACGATGACCTTCAGGCCCGCTCCGGTTGAGAAAAAGAGCCTTCGCACACCGATCGTATTTTTCTTCATCGCCGCAGCATTCTACTGCACCGTAGCTTACGTTTTCGGATATTTCAGCAGACTGACCGGTGCGATCCTGCTGGCGACATTTATAGCTTACATCATTCTTTCGGTCAAGCAGGCAAAGGAAGCTTCGGTTAAGACAGCGGCCAATGCAGGTCACTTCGAAGATCCCGCGAAAACTGCCGGTGATGCCGTGATCAAAGCGGATCCTTCGGGCGCAGCAGTTGCCGAAGCAGCAGGCGCCCCGATAAAGGATATCCTGCTGATCGTCCTCGGTGCCGCAGTCATCGCGGTAGGCGCAAAGCTCCTCGTTGACAACGGAACCAAGATCGCCGAATCCATCGGGGTTCCCCACACGGTTATCGCCCTCACCTTCGTAGCCCTCGGCACCTCACTGCCCGAACTGGTTACCGCAGTCACCGCGCTGATCAAGGGCCACAGCGACCTGTCGCTGGGCAATGTCATCGGAGCGAACCTCTTCAATCTGGTCCTCGTATCGGGCGTAGCCACCACGATCTCGCCCTTTGCGGTTCCCTGCGAAAAGATGTTCATGGGCTACAACTCCTCGCTCATAATCGAGATCCCGCTCATGCTCATCGTCATGTGCATCATGTGCATCCCCGCCCTCGTAAAAGGCAAGATCTACAGATGGCAGGGAATACTGCTGCTGTGCATATATGCGGGGTTCTGCGTTTTTCAGTTTGCGACTTAAAGCGAGATGACCCAATAGCACGCGAAGCGTGCGTATAGATGAAAAGAAGACCGTCACGAAAGCTTGCTTTCAGTGATGGTCTTTTTTCAGCTAAGCAGCCGTCAGGCTGCTATTGGGTTACGAGCCTAGCGACATCGAGTGAGCCCTGCTCACGAGATGCCACCGCGGGCTGAGAGCTGAGCCTAGCGACATCGAGCGAGCTCTGCTCGCGAGATGCCTTACAACGAAAAAAGGTGCCTGTCACCATGAATAACTTCATGGTGACAGGCACCTTTATACCTATATCCTTTTTACTTAACAAAGTAATGTCTTGCGATCCACTTCGACAGTCCTCCCAGCCCGGGATAAACTATCCTTTCGCTGATATTCAGCTGGTCGAGCATATCGCGGACGCGCCATCGCAGATCCTTGTCGATCACGTACTTGACCGTGTTCTGCGTTTTCTCGTCGAGGAAACCCTCGATATCCGTCATCTCCATCGGAACGAGAGAGAAGAACGAATACTGGTTCACTATCCTCGTGTTCATGGACGGCGGCTCGATGATGATCATCGACTCCTTGCCCATGTCGCGGTCATACTGCTCCAGACTGCCCGCAGCCTCATCCAGCATATCCACGGAAAATATCGTAGTCTGCTTTCGGCTGACTATGTCGCGGTAGCTCTCGGGCAGCAGCGAATACATCTCGTTGATGTCGATGCGCCAAACGGCGCAGTCATGCTTGTCCATCTCGCCGAGGTTCTCTTCCGTCGTGGCAAAATGCAGTCCGATCAGCACCGAATGCGACCAGTCCAGCAGACGCGTCGGCAGACCGTAGTGTTGTCCTAGGATCATCTGCCTCCAGACCGAACCGGTGATGCCGGGCTCGTCATTGACTGCGTATTTCGCAAAATTCGCAAGGATCGCGGGCTCCAGCTCTTTCTGCAGCTCCTTGCAGTTGCGGCTCAGGCTCGTGAACATCTTATAACTCACGTCCGGAAGTCCGCGGTACAGATACGGACTGCGATTCCTGTGCAGATCCGCTCTGTACTCCTGCTCGGAGAGCATCGGCATCAGCTGGTCGACCGTTTTTATAAGTACTTCTTTAATCATCCCTTAATGATGGCCTTCTCAATGATGCTGTCGATAAAACCGATCTTGATGGTCTTAAGCTTGGTGGCGAACAGAGCCAGAAGCAGCATAAGAACCTTCTCGCAGAAGTTGAGAACTGTCTGGATAAACGCAACCGCAGAGTTGATGCCTACGATAGCTTCCGCACCGGAGATCGTGGTTCCCTTGCCCCAGATCCTGAACAGTGATGCGATCAGGTCGAAGATGTTGGGGATGAAGCCGATCAGCGCGCTCAGAACGCTGAAGCACAGAGTGATGACGAGGGCCTTAAGAACGTTGATCTTAAGCCAGTCATTCTCCTCAACGATAAACACATAACCTACGATCAGGGCCAGTACCAGATAGCCGCTGAAAAATCCGCAGAGATAAGCGATTGCTGCAAAAGCCCCTGCGGCGATACCGAATTTTGTTTTCATATCCTTTTCTCCTTTTGTTTTTTATGGGATACTCCCTGTATTCATGGTGTCATAATCGGGCTTTGTTGTCAAGCGGTTCCCACTGTTGTATAATCGGTATATGGGGTGCAAAAGCACCGGTATGACTATATGAGAGGGGTATTTAAAATGACTGAAACAAAAGCTCTGAAGCTAAATTACAGGCGCACCGCGCTGATCGGCTTCGCATTCTTCGGGATACTGCTGCTCTGGCAGGTTTACGATTCCTGGTGTCCCACTTTCCTGACCGACATTTTCGCGCGAAGGATGTACGACATGTCCTCGGCACAGCTCAAAAGCAGCGACCCGGACAAGATCCTGAACGTACAGTGGATCGTCGGCATCATCATGGCCTGTGACAACCTCGCGGCGCTCATCCTGCTGCCTATCTTCGGTAATCTCTCCGACAAAACAAGGACTCCGATCGGCAAGAGAATGCCCTATATCCTGACCGGAACCCTCGTTGCGGCGATCGCGTTCCCTTTCATCCCGCTGTTCTTCCACTACAATAATATCGTCGGTATGATCATCATGATGGCCATCGTGCTGATGTTCATGATGATGTACCGTAATCCTGCCGTCGCGCTGATGCCCGACATCACGCCGAAGCCCCTGCGCGCAAAGGCAAACGGCATCATCAATATCATGGGTTATTTCGGCGGCGCGTTTGCCACCGTACTCGGTATCTTCATGGTTCTCTCGAAGTATATCAACGCTTCCGACACCGACAGGGCAAAGATGCTCTGGGTCATCGAGCTGCCCTTCATCGTAGCTTCGATCCTCATGGTTATCTCGGCATTCGTGCTGTTCTTTACCATTAAGGAAAACAAGCTCGCCGCGGAGCTCAAGGATGAGATGGATCTGGGCGAGCAAATGGCCGCGATCGAGACTCCCGTTGACGACGACAAGCCCATGTCCTCCGCCAACAAACGCATGCTGCTCGCGATCCTCGGCGCGGAGTTCCTCTGGTTCATGGCTGACAACGCGATCGGCACCTACATCGGCAACTACGTTATCTACTATCTGCAGTCTTCATCGAGCAAGACCATGATCCTGACCATTCTCGGCGGCGTGGCTTCCGTTGTCGGTTTTGCGACCGCAGGCTCCATTGCGGACCGCATCGGCAGAAAATGGACCATTTCCTCGGGTCTGGCGATCACCGTTCTCGCGTATATCGTTATGATATTCGCAAAGCCTACGGGAGTTGTCACCGGCGAACACGGCGAGTTCTCGTTCCCCGTGATCCTCTTTGTCGTATGGGCTATCAAGGGCTACGGCATGGCACTCGTGCATAACTGCTCATTCCCGATGGTCGTAGAGCTCTGCTCCTCGAAAAAGATCGGCAAATTTACCGGCTACTACTACGCGGCCAGCATGTCGGCGCAGACCGTTACGCCCATACTGCTTGGTCTGGTTCTGCGCAGGACTCTGGCATGGGGCACGCTGCCCAAGTACGCCCTGATCCTCGTGATCTTAAGCTGCACGGTATTCACATGCCTTGTTAAGAATATCAAGGCTAAAAAAGTCGCCAACGTCAAGGGCCTCGAAGCCATCGAAGGCGACTGATAATAAAACATCCGGCGTCCGTAGTTCCCTGCTGCAGGGGATACTGCGGACGTTATGAGGTAACTATGGAAACAAATAATGTTAATTCAATCCCTCCCGTACTCTCTGCATACGTGGACGGAAGCTTCGACAAAGAAACCGCCCGTTTCGCCTACGGTGTGATCCTGCTCGACGGCGATACGACCGTCGCAATGATGTCCGCCGCAGACGACGATCCCGAGCTCGCATCCATGCACAATGTGGCCGGTGAGATCAAGGGCGCCGAGGCCGCGATCCGTTTCTGCCTCGAGCACGGGGTAAAGGAGCTCACGATCTACCACGACTACGAAGGCATCGCAAAGTGGCCGCTCGGCCTCTGGAAAGCGAATAAGCTGGGTACACAGGCCTACCGCGATTTCTACCGCGAGGCGGTGCGGACGCTTAAGATTACCTTCGTGAAGGTCAAAGGGCATTCCGGAAACAAATACAACGACATCGCCGACAAACTCGCCGGCGAAGCGCTGAAATAAGAAAAGACATGGGGACGGTTCTTCTGTCTGCCCACATGACTTAAAACGCGGGCGGCAACGGGATATTTCACCGCAAAACAAGAGCTTATCGTTTTGCGGTAAAACACCCTGCGGCGCCCGCGTATTATTCTGCTTTCCGACAGACGGAAGAACCGTCCCCAGACACCCTTTTTCACGCTTCTACTTCATCGACTGTATTATCTCCCATGCGTCCGCCGCGCTGCCGCTCTCCAGAGTGAGCGTGACCATGCAGGGCGTGTTGAAGAATATATTGACGTGGTTTTTATCCGACAATGCATTGGTCAGTTTTTCTTCGGTGATCTCACGGACACGCCCGATGCATTCAGCCCAGGCGTCCGCGTCGGCGCCGGTATCTGCCGTCCAGCGGATGCGGGTATCGCCGCGTGTATAAACGCCCTCAAACCATATCGGAGAGGGATTGCCGCTCTCCTCACGCAGATAAGCGGGAAAACTCGCGTCGGTGAGTATGCCCATATTTACTTTCTCGCTCTCTGCGGTATAACCCAGAGCCGCGAGATCCGGGATGCAGGACGCAAACGCGTCAGGATATTCTACCCGTGTAGAGAAAATGACCGATCCCTCGGGCGGTTCGGAAAACCGCTCCCGGTCAAACGGATGCTCCCAGAACCAGTCAAGCATCCCGACCATCGACTCATAACTGTCCTTAAACGAACCGCATATCTGATACCAGCCCTTATCCGTCTGCCAGGTCAGGGTCTTATTCTCGTTCTCGGCGCCTTCCCCAAGTATGCGGACGCCGTCGCGCACAGTCTCGGTGACATAGGGCGGCAGTTCATTGCCCGCGTCATCCACACGGATAAATATAACATCGCTGATCTCGTGCAGCTCCTTCGGCGCCGCTATCAGTGTCAGATCGCTGTATTCCGCTATGCTCTCGCCGCGTCTCATCCACATAAATACGACCTTGTACAGGCTGCCGTCACCGTTGTATGACGCCGAA
The DNA here is from genome assembly GCA_016288005.1 of Lachnospiraceae bacterium. Taxonomy (GTDB): domain Bacteria; phylum Bacillota; class Clostridia; order Lachnospirales; family Lachnospiraceae; genus RUG11977. The sequence continues at coordinate 11,814 of JAEEXY010000022.1, read as the reverse complement.
AAGCTCTGCTCGGGATGGTCGGCGATCGTGGGGATGATACCCTCCGCCTCAAACTCCGCGCGCCTGTCGTTCATGAGCACAGTCAGTGCGCTCGGCCCCATAACGAGGTCTGCGCTGCTCGATACGGTCTCCTCTTTTTTGCCGGCATTCTTAAAGTAATCTGCCGCGGTCATGGACCGAGACCAGGTCTGCGTCCCTGCGTCAGTACCCTTGCCGATACGCGGGATCATATATATCCCGAGAATAACCAGACACAGGCACGCCGCAGCCGCAGCCACGCCGCAGATCATCCTCCTGCAAAACGGCGCTTTTGCCGTTCTGCTGCCTGCCTCTGCGGAAAAATCCTCCGCGTCCTTTATATATTCGTCTTTGATCTCGCCTATCGCGTCTGTCAGTTTGTCCTTACTCATATACAGATATCCTCCTTTTCGAGGTGCGTGCGAAGCTTGTCCCGCGTGCGTTTGAGCATCATTTTGACCTTGCTCTTCCCGAAGCCGAAACGCCCGCAGATGTCTTCGATCGTGTCAAAAAACCAGTATCTGCGCAGAAAAACGCGCCGTTCCTCATCGGAAAGGGTGTCCAGGAAGGAATTGATGATATCGGTCAGTTCCTTTGCTTCCAATGCCTCGTCGATCGTGTGTCCCGAAGGGATGCATTCCTCCAGCTCGTCCAGCGAAACGGCGATGCCGTCGCTGCCGCCGCGCTTTGCGGCAGTTCTGGCGCGGAGCTTCTTTAAAGACAGCCGCCTCGTGATCTTCCCGAGAAACGTGGAAAGTATCTGCGGATTGTGCGGCGGGATGGCGTTCCATGCGGCCAGGAAAGTATCGTTTACGCATTCCTCGGCGTCTTCCCTGTCGTTCAGGATATTATGCGCAACGGCAAAACAATACCGCCCGTACTTGCGCTGCGTTTCAGCGATTGCGGACTCATCCCTCTCCATGTACATACCGACGATCCTGCTGTCTTCCACGGACGCACCCCCTTTCGCTTGTCAATCTCGCGAATTGCTTCGCAATTTGCTCTCTGTTTATATACTACCATTTTTTCGCGCGGGGTCACAGCGAAGAAATGAGGAGAAGACATGGGAACGGTTCTTCCGTCCTTTTTTTGTAATCCAAAGCACGGCGCTGCAGAGAAAACTTCCGGGACCCGTTAAGGACGCCGGTACTTATCGACCGTATTGAGGTCGATTATGTACCGCTGCGTCCGAATCGGAGTGAGAACGAGTCCCGGAAGTTTTGCTCGTCGCCGCCGTGCCGATAATAGAAACAGGGGACGGAAGAACCGTCCCCATGTCTCATGCTATCTCATTAACGATATTGTTGATCCACACGCCCTTTTTGACCAGTATGAACCCGAACGTGCACTTGAGCAGGTTCAGCAGGTTCACGCAGGCGTACAGCGGAAGGATCGGAAGCGCCGTGAAACGCGACAGGATAAATGCCGCGGGTACCGAGATCACGCACATGAACGCGCTGTCGAACAGGAATGTAATGCCTGTCCGGCCTCCGGCCCTGAGCGTGAAATATGCCGCATTTTCAAAAGCAAATATCGGCATGAAGCAGGCTCCGATCCTGATGATCGACGCAGCCATGGCCCTGGCGCTGTCGGTCGTATTGTAGGCTCTCGGGAAAAGAGGCGCCAGCACGAATACGAGAATTCCGATCAGCACTCCCATCGAGAGTGAAAAAGCTATCATCCTGTATGCGGTCGTCTTTGCCTCTTCCATGTCTCCGGCGCCGAGCATCGGGCCGACGACTATTCCTACGGAATAACCGAGCGAGAGGTAAACGACATTGAACAGATTCGTGATCGTGGTCGCAATGTTCATCGCGGCTACAACCTCGAGGCCGCGCAGCGAATAGCACTGTGTGAGCATCGCGATGCCCGCGGACCAGAGCGTTTCGTTGATGATCAGCGGAAAGCCCTTTATCGCCACCTGCTTTACCAGCAGGGCGGGCACGTGCAGGCTCCTGAACGCGCCTTTGATGTATTCGTATTTCTTTGCGTGGGAATGCGTCCAGACCATAACGATCAGCATCTCAACATATCGGGAGATGATGGTCGCGAGCGCCGCGCCTTCGACGCCCAGTTCCGGAAATCCCCAGTGACCGAATATCAGCAGCCAGTTCAGGCCCAGGTTTGTGATGACCGCTACAACGCCCGCGATCATCGGTATCCTGGTATCGCCCATTTCCTTCTGCATGCTCGCGTAGATCTGCGTCAGCGCGAACGGAGGCAGGCCCCAGAGCATGATGAACAGATATCTCCTGCCGAACTCAAAGGTAGCGGCTATATCGCCTTCGCTGCCCTCGCCCAGCAGATAGTAATTGATCAGTGTATCGCCCGCGATAATGAATACCAGTATCGCGATAATGCTTATCGCAACGCAGACAATGAGTTTGAGGCGGAACGTATTCCGCATGCCTTCCCAGTCCCTGCGTCCGAAATACTGAGCTCCGAATATCCCGACGCCCGAAACGGCGCCGAACAGGCAGAGCGAGTAGACGAACACGAGCTGATTGACGATCGCGACTCCGGACATCTGCTCGGTCCCGAGCTGTCCGACCATGATATTGTCCAGAAAGCTCACGAAATTCGTAATGCCGTTCTGTATCATCATCGGGACTGCGATCCCGAGTACCATTGCGTAAAATTTCCTGTCTCCTATCAGCTTGCCCAAGCCGCTCCGGTTTTCTGCCGTGTTCATGATAATCTCCGTTGTAAATTATATTTATGCACTGAGTTCATTCGCAATCCGCTTCGCTGCTTATAATATCTTCTCAGTTCGAACTCAGTGATTACGCACTGAGTTCGAACTGAGCCATATATAATTCGTAATACGCGCCGCGCAGAGCCATGAGTTCTTCCGCAGTGCCCGCCTCCTTGATGCCGCCGTCGTCGATGACGAATATCTTGTCGGCGTTGCGGATCGTCGAAAGACGGTGCGCGATGACGAATGACGTCCTGCCGCGCAGGATCGCCTCGATGCCCTTCTGCACGAGGATCTCGGTGTGGGTATCGATGCTCGAGGTTGCCTCGTCGAGGATCAGGATCTTCGGGTTCGAGATCATCGTTCTCGCGAATGCGATCAGCTGCCTCTCGCCTGCGCTCATGCCGGCGCCGCGTTCGGCGATCTCGGTATCATAGCCCTTTTCGAGCTTCATGATGAAGTCGTGAGCGTTGACAGCCCTGGCTGCTGCCTCGATCTCCTCATCGGTCGCGTCGAGCCTGCCGTAGCGGATATTCTCGCGGATCGTGCCCGTGAACAGGAAATTCTCCTGCGTCATGACGCCGAGCTGGCGTCTAAGGCTCTCGATCGTTACCTCGCGGATGTCGTATCCGTCGATGAGTATCCTGCCCTCCTGTACATCATAAAATCTTGAGATCAGATTTACAATAGTTGATTTTCCCGCACCTGTAGGTCCTACGAGCGCGATCATCTCTCCGGGCTTTACGCGGAAGTTCACATCATGCAGCACATCCGGATCGTCGTCATAGTGGAAACTGACATGCTCAAACTCGACCGCGCCCCTTACCTCCGGCAGGTCACAGTCCGCCTGATCGTCCGTGATCTCTGGCTCGGTATCGAGCACCTCAAAGATACGCTCCGCGCCCGCAACATTGGTCACGAGCTGATTGTAGAGATTGCTCAGGTGCATGACGGGCATCCAGAACATGCCGACATACGAGGCAAATGCAACGAGGGTTCCGACCTGCACATTCTCGATGCCGAGCACCTTAACACCCACATAATACATCGCGATGAGTCCCACGGCCCAGCAGATGTCAGTAACGGGTCCGAACAGATCCGCCCAGCGCACCGCATGGATAAAGCTGCCGTAGTGCTCCTCTACCAGACCGTCAAAGGTCTTCTGGGTCTCCTTTTCCGCATTGAAGCTCTGGACGATCTTGATCCCGGCCACATCCTCATGGATGAATGCGTTAAGGTTTGAATTCTTCTTTCTGAAATCCTGCCAGCCCTTGTGCGAACGGGTCTGGACGGTCCAGATGCCGACGATCATGATGGGCAGGCTCCAGAGCGAGGCAAGCCCCAGTCTCCAGTCCTTCATCATCATGATGATCACTACCGCGATCAGGGTCACGGCGTCGGGGATCAGCGTGGTTACGCTGTTTGAGAGCACGTCCTTCATGGAATTGACGTCGCCCATGATCCTCGAGAGGATCTTGCCGGTGGGACGGCTGTCGAAAAAGCCGAATCCCAGCGTCTGAATATGCTCATAGAGCTGCTTGCGGACCTTGGCGAGGACGTCGTTCGACATCTTTGCCATCAGGTACATACGTGCCTTGATCAGGAACACGAGCACCAGGTTCAGTCCGATGCCGACACTGCCGAGTATGATCAGCCCGCGCGTGTCGGAGTTTGCGATATTTACGTTTATCGCCCGTTCGATGATGAGCGGATTTATGATCGATATCGTGGTCGCTGCCGCCATTATCAGGAAAACAACGGCGATCAGGCCACGATAATCGAGCAGGTACGAGAACAGGCGGATCAGTGTTTTCCCCTTGGAAACCGAGCTCACCTGCTCGTCCTGTTTAGTGGCGTTTCTGGCCATATTTCATCACTTCCCTTCGCTTCGCTTCGGGCTTTCGCAGTTTGCTTTCGAGGTTTTGCCTCTGCGAGGCAAATTCCTCTTTCGCAATTCTGCTTGCCTTTCGCTTCGCTCAATAATTATGCTGTCTGTACCTCTGCGCAATCCATAGCTTCGCCGTACTGCGCGAGATATGTGTCGTAATAGTAGCCGCCCAGGTCCATCAGCTCCGCGTGAGTTCCGCGCTCGAGCACCTTTCCGCCCTCGAGTACGATGATCTCTTCCGCGCGGCGTACCGCCGAGATCCTGTGGGCAACGATGATCTTGGTCATGCCGCCCATGGCGCCGATATTCTTCTGTACCTGATGCTCGGTCTCCATGTCGAGCGCAGAGGTCGAATCGTCAAGTATCAGCAGCGGTGCATGCTTTGCGAATGCACGTGCCATGCTGATCCTCTGCTTCTGACCGCCGGAGAGGCCGACGCCTCTTTCTCCGATGACCGTTTCGCGGCCCTCTTCGAGTCCTGCCACGAATTCTGCCGCGCAGGATGCATCGAGCGCAGTCTCAATGTCCTCATCGGTGATACTGTCCTTGCTGCCGAGACGCACGTTCTCCGCTATAGTGTCGGAGAACAGGAAAACATCCTGCATAACCGCCGCAGAAGCCCTGCGGACAGTCTCAAAGGGCAGCTCCCTGATGTCTGTGCCGTTCAGCCTGATAACGCCCTCTGTGGGGTCGTAGAAGCGCAGGATCAGGTTGATGACCGAGGTCTTGCCCGCGCCGGTCGCGCCCATAATGCCGAGCGTTTTGCCCGCCTCGAGCTTAAACGAGATGTCCTTGAGTATCTCCTTGTCGCCGATCGTGAGGCTCACATGGTCGAATTCGAGCGACTTAAACTCGAACTTCTCATCCCCGGAAGCCTCGGGCGCCTCGATCGAAGGCTTCTCGGCAAAGATCTTGTCGATCTTCTTTTTCGACGCGAATGCCGAAGCGATCGAATTTGCGATCCAGCCGAGCATCTCCATCGGCCATACTGCGTTCTCGCAGTAAGCGACGAATGCGGAGAGTTCGCCGAGCGTGATCTCCTGTCTGATCACGAGCACGCCTCCGAAGAGGACCGCGGTAATGGGCAGAAGCCTCGAAACCATTGCAAATATGGGATCGTAGCGCACCCATTCGAGCGACATCTTCATGTTGAGGTCATAATAAGTCTTGTTGTGTCCGAGAAACTTGCCGATCTCGAACTTCTCACGCGCGAAGGCTTTTACCACGCGCACTCCCGCGAGGTTCTCCTCCGCAACGGTATTCATTTTCGCGTTTTCTTCGCTGATGTCGTCATATACCTTGTCCAGCTTTTTCTCGAGAATGATCGCGAGCACGCCGCAGATCGGCAGCGCGACCACCGGGAAAAGCGTGAGCTTCCAGCTGATCCTGAACATGAAATACAGCACCATCGCGGTGTGCAGCACGATCTGGATCGCGAGCATGCCGATGTAGCCGAATGCCGACTGCACCGCCTCCACGTCGCTCGTTACACGCGACATGATCTCGCCGGTATTAGTCCTGTCAAAGAAATCGACTCCGAGCTTCTGAATGTGCTCCATCAGCCGCTTTCTGATATCCGAGCCCGCGCGGAAGCTGACCTTGTCAAAGGTGTACTCCCTGCCGTAGCCCGCGAGCACGCGTCCGATGCCGACGATCAGCAGGATCAGGAGGAGATTGACGAGCAGCTCCACCTTTCCGCCGCGGATAACGTCATCGACCAGGCTCTTCGCAACCTGCGGAGATACCATGTCCAGTGCTTCATAAACGATCAGGCATATGATCGCAAATATATATTGTTTCCAATACCTTGATAAATACTTCCCTAATTTCATTGATAATCACTTCCGTTCTCTATTCCCATCCCCGGAAACAATGCAAAAAGACGTGAAAAGGCCGCGGTGCAATTGCACCGCGGCCTATGAAAATACACTATAAAAACACAGTCTATTTGCATCGATCCGAGGCAAAAGCTAACCTTATATCCACGATATTGAATTTTCCATGAGCCGCAGATAAGTTTCCGTTAAATGTACGATATTTCATCATCAGTTTTTGCCTCCTTTCTTATAGTTTCTGTTAATTTCGACGATCCCTTTGTGGTTGTCCACTGTAAACGGATTATAAGCGTGTTTGTTTTTCCTGTCAAGACATTTTTCTGTTTTTGTGTACAACATATGTGAGATTTTTTATAATAAAACCGTAGATATATAGCAGAGGGCTTTAAAACAGCGGGTAAGGCCGGAAGGGACGGTGATAGCTTGGACGACGGAAAATTGATCGACCTGTTCTTTGAGCGCTCGGAGCAGGCCATCGCCGAACTGTCCCGTAAATACGGCAATCTTTGCAACCGGATAGCCCGAAATATACTGAACAACCGGCAGGATAGCGAGGAGTGCGTAAACGACGCCTATCTGGCGGTCTGGAACACCGTGCCCCCGCAGCGTCCCGATCCTTTGGCGGGGTATCTCAGCCGGATCGTGAAAAACCTGGCACTGAAAAAATATCATGAGAACACGGCGCAAAAGAGAAACAGCACCTACGACATCGCTCTCGACGAGATAGCGGACTGCTTTCCTTCCACGGCGTCGGTCGAGGACGAGGTCGAAGCGAAAGAGACCGCAAAACTGATCGACCGTTTTCTGGAAACATTGCCCGAAACCGACAGGATAATGTTTGTCCGCCGCTACTGGTACGCCGATACCACAGAGGATATCGCGAACATGTTCGGCAAGACCGGTCATTACGTATCCGTGCGGCTCTCACGCGTCAGAAAGTCACTCAGAAAATACCTCATCAGGGAAGGGGTGGGTCTATGAACAAAGACGATATATCAAAGGTCTTAAACAATATCGACGAAAAATATATACGGGAAGCCGCTTCATTACCCGGTGCTCCCGTCCGTTCCTCAAAAACCGGTGCCGCGCAAAAACGCAGCTTCCGCCTGAGCTGGGGCGCTCTGGCCGCCTGCCTGCTCATGACCGCACTCATTATCCCGACCGCCGTTTTGCTCTCGGCAGAGGCCAAAGAGTACAATGAGGCGGTGCAGTTTTTCGAGGAAAACGGCCTGCCTTCAGAGGGCCTCAGCCGTTCGGAGTTAAAAGCGGTCTACCGGGACATAACGACCAACAGCTTCACCTACAGCAAAACCGCCGAAGTCATCAGACATTCCGTGCAGGGCTGGGAGATCACGCCGTCCGAGCCTTCTCCCGACGAGCTGGCCGCTGCGTGGAACCTCAATTCACGTGTCACTCCCGCGCCCCAAAACGATATCGGCTACCGGATCGATTACGATACTGTCGACGGCGCGGAGCAGGAAGATATCTGCATACTCGAATGCTATACGGACGACCGCGTTCTCTGGCGCGCACAGTTCAGGGAATTCTATATTTCCGGATATGCACGCTTAGGTGATAAAACAGCCGTGTGGGGACAGAACCATCTCCGCTCCTCGACAGATACTCTTCGCGGATGGGTCGCGTGTGTAAACGATGCAGGAAACATATTGTGGAAAAAGAAGACAGATCATTCATTTTCGATCGAAGAAATCGCGGCTGTCCTCGATAACGGCGACGGAACCTGGGAAGTGGTCAGCAGAGGCGACGTCACAAACCTGTGTCTCAGCCGCTATGACAGCGAAGGCAATGAATTAAGCTTTCACAAAACCGAGGTCGGGAATTACGGCATCCGCAACGTCATCCGCCTCGGAGACGAGTACATGGTGCAGCTGTCCAACACGTTTACAGGCGATACCTCCCACCTGTTTAAGGTCGACAAAGAAGCAAACATCCTCGAGGATTATTCCTACAATACCGATGATTGCCAGTACTACATCACGGATACGGTCGAGTTCGGCGGAAAAGTTTTCTCGTCCGCATACGCCGTCCCCCTGCAGCACGATGAAGGCGGACGCCACGAGATAGCGAACATTCTCGATTACGTTTTTGATAAACATGGATGGAGCATCAGCAGCGAAGAGCTGACGCCTCTGGTCCGGGACAATTACACCGCGATATTGCTGGTGTGCGACCGCGAGGGCGGTACCCCGCAAACCTTCTACGCAGTGAGCGGCTGCATGGGCGGCAAACTGAACGTCAACGCCAACGGCCTGCTGGAATGGGATGTCGAGAGCTTTGTTTCAACATTCTTTTCGCCGGCAACCAGCTCATTTACGATCGGCGGCACCTGCAGCGTGTCCCGCTATACCTTTGACGAAGCCGGAAACCTGGCTGACCGGGCAGAGACCGATGAGACCGTGCAGTACAGGAAATAAAGGGGCCACAGATACACAGACACGGGAGAAGAACCGTCCTCTTGTGTCTGGGGTTGTAAAAACTAACCTACATACTCCGCGAGCAGCTTATATGTACTCTTGATCGCGTCGATATGCGTTCTCTCATAGCCGTGGCTTGCGCGGACGCCGGGGCCGATGGCGGCGTGGCGTACGTCAAAACCTGCCACGAGCGCGGGATCGGCATCCGTTCCGTAGTGAGGCGTGAAAATATCGAGCGCGTAGTCGGCGCCGGAAGCCTTGGCGGAGGCTTCGAGCTCGTGAGTCATGTCGAGGTTGTACGGGAACCGCGAATCCTTGCAGAATATCGAGACTTTGCGCTCGCTGCTGGTCTGTTCGGGACCGATGCAGGCGATGTCGACAGCCAGGAAATCCTCGACATCCGCGGGGATCATCGATCCGCCGTGGCCGATCTCCTCATAGAATGATATATAGATATAGACCTTGCGGGAAAGAGTGATCTTCCCGTCTTTTATGTCTTTAAGCAGCTCCATGAGCACTGCGACCAGAGCCTTATCGTCGATAAAATGCGATTTGATGTAACCGTTCGATACGGTAAAGCGTGGCTCTACGGCCACATAATCGCCGACCTCGATGCCCAGTGCGCGTACGTCGGCCGCGGAGTGCACATCCTCATCGAGTACGACGAATGAGTTCTTGTCAAAATCGGCAACTTCTTTATTGAGCTCGTCTTCGGTCACATGCACCGACGCATTTTTCCTCTGAACGGTACCTGTGATGACCTTGCCGCCGCGGGTATGCACGCGGACGTTCTCACGCTCGGTATGATATGCGTAGAGGCCGCCGACCTTGCAGACCTTTACTGTGCCGTCATCATTGATGTGACGGACCATCAGGCCGATCGTGTCCCCATGCGCGGTAACGAGCAGCGGATGGCCCTCGCCGCCGGCATCAACAATGATACCGCCTTTGCGGAGTGTGGAGGTCTTAAAGCCGAGCGCTTCGATCTCTTTGATCAGATAGTCCTGCAGTTCGTGATATTGCCCCGTGACCGAATCGATCGCGAGCTCCTTTTCCAGTTCTTCAAAATATCTCTTGGTGTTTAATTCACAGCTCATAGAAAAAACTCCTTATGAATGATCATCTGCGGACCGGCACGTTTGCCTGTCCGTCTATTATATTCTAGCAGACTATCCGCGCGCAGTAAATCAGGATTCGCAGACAAGGGGCACCGACATGGGGACAGATCCCACAGACAAGGGGCTTACACAGACATGGGGACGGTTCTTCTGTCTGCGAACTGCGCAGACAGAAGAACCGTCCCCATGTCTCGGAACCGTCCCCGTGTTTGTTGTGGGAACCGTCCCGTGTATATATTTTTTTACTCGCCTGCTTCAACGGTAATATCGCCGCTCACGCTCGTCAGATTGAGCTTGATCTCGCCGGCGCCCATTACGTAGCTGCCGCTGCGGATGATCTCGATCGTTTCGTCATTGTAATCGAGCCTTACATCGCCGCAGGTGGTCTTAACATGAGCCAAATAGCCGTCGCCTGCTGCCAGCTCGATGTCGATATCTCCGCTGATGGTCTCGGCGTTCATATCGCGCGTGTTGGTCTCATCGAGGTCGATGTCGCCGCTGGTAGTCTTGGCCTCAAAATGCTGAAGCGTCGAATCGTCGGAACTGATATCGCCGCTTACGGTGCTGCACTTTCCGCCTACGAAGCTGCAGTCCGAGAAGCCTATATCACCGCTCATGGTGCTGATCTCGCACTCGCTCGCGATGCAGTTGTCCAGATCCACATCACCGCTCATGGTGCTGATGCTCATCTGCGCAACATTGATATCCGAAGCGTTCACATCGCCGCTCAGGGTCCTGATCGCAACATTCTTCAGGCCTTCGGGGATCTGAACGGTAACGGTGATGTCGGGGCAGGACATGCTCTTGAAGAAATTGCTCGTGCCGGGGCGTTTTTTCGCTACGGCGTAGATCGTCGAGCCTTCCTGTCTGAAATCAAAGCCGTAAGCCAGTTTCTGGTTGGTGGTGCCGTCGTTCTCGTACTCAACGTGTACGGATCCGTCCTCGCTCGCCTCCGCAACAACGTCGCCGCAGTCGGTCTGGATCACGATCGAATCGCACTTCTCAGCGGTAAAGATCTTTGAATCCTCATCATCAGATGTCTCCTCGCGAACACATCCGGCATCCTCTGTATCCTGTGCGGTCTCGCCCTCTGCCTGATTGAAGAAAGGTGCGCAGGGATCCTCCTCTGTCTCGGGGGCCGACTTGGTCGCCGCCTCAGCCGCGTCCTTGTTCATGCTGCGGTTAAAACTGTCGGAAAACTCCTTCGCAAAAGCGCCGGACTTGTCCTTAACCTTGCCCGCCACCTTCTCAAAGCCCTCAGCAAAAGCCTTTGCGAAATCCTCGGTCTTGTCTGAAATATTATTGAATACGGTACCTGCGGTATCGCCGACGTTCGAAGTGAACTTCGTGGTGCCCTTCGTAACGGTCGCCGCAAAGCTTCCGAGGAAGCCCGCGATATTCTTCGCGGTATCGCTCATGGTCTTTGAAATATTGTCAGCTGCCTGCTTGAACTGCTCCTCATCGATCTGGATGTGGATGCCCTTACCGGACTTCTGCTCCTTACCGGTCAGCTTGTTCAGCTCATCTACCAGCTCATCGATGCTGCCGAGCTCCTCACAGATCTGCTCTTCGGTCTTGCCGTTCGCAGCGCCCATGGTGAAATGCTCCTCGTAATCGGTGAATATCTCGTTCCTGATATCCTCATCAAATCCGGCAAGCTTCTCCCTGAGCTTGTCCATATATTCCTGCTTTGTCATGTTTCCTCCATTCTTCCCTGTGTAGGGGATATGTAGTTTATCTGAATTCCACCCTTTTGTGATCGTACTGCTTTATCTTAATATCTCTTCGACCGCGCTCACGAACTCCTTCCACTCGGTCTTCAGTC
>JAEEXY010000094.1 GCA_016288005.1 Lachnospiraceae bacterium | reverse complement strand
GTATTCTATTTCTGGTTCTTCTTCTACGGCCTAGGCACCTGCTTCAGGCTGAAGGAGTACGATTTCATGGCGTTTGTGGGCGCGGGCGTGCTCGCGGGCTCCGCAGGCTACATGGTGGTCCAGATAATCAACGACTCGTCGATCACTGTGGCTCCGGTGTATTGGACTATGATCGGTGTGGGGCTGGCGGTGTTTAGGAATTTGAGGAGGGGAGAGCTGTATGTCCCGAAAGGGGCGGAGGAGAAGACTGCATAACTTAAGTTTATGCAAGTCTGAGTACGAGAAGATGAGTAAGCCTGCAATCCTTATGGTGACGGGCATGCCTGCGAAGAAGTGCGGATATACTGGAGGGGAAGGAGTATAACCGTGTGAGGCGAGGTAGAAGTTTCTGTAGCCGTATGGAGCGGTTCGGTGGTATAATTGCTTTAGTTGAAGGCTGGAGAAGAGAGGCTGTACATGACTGTACAGCCTTTTTTGGAAGGAGAAGATAACTTATGCGGCGATGTGACGGGAGGAGTAGTATGGGTGAGATAGACAATGATACACAGTTTTTGTTGAGTGAAACTAAGAAACTTCTCTCGATTATTAATCGATTGGAGAAGCGTTTTCAGCGGAAGTTTAGTTTGGATGGACATTTGTTTGGTAGTATTGGGGAGATTTTTGCAGAACGGTGTTATGGGCTAAAACTGTACAATAACCTCTCGACAAAAGGTTATGATGCAGTTACAAAGGACGGGAATAGGGTACAAATTAAAATAACGCAAATTGATTCAGTGGATATTCAGAAAGCAAAGCTTGAACCTGACGACAACGATTATCCTGATTGGATGATAGTTTTATTTTTAAACAAGAAGGATGCTAAGCTATATGAGGTATACAATGGTCCAGGATATTATGCATTTAGGAATGCAAAACCTATAAACGCGGGGTATTACAATAGATCAATACTGAGTCTGCATAATGCTGATAAAGAGATTCCGGAAGTGGAACGAATAAAAACTGTGAAAGGGATACTGTTAGAAAAATGGCAGCCGGGGATGAAGAACTGATATAAGATGTATTTAGAAGAGAGAATAGTATATTATATTAAACGAGGAGAAGGAGCATAAAGTGTGGGGGCTGAACTGAAGAATGGTAAGAAAAACAAGCGTATTGGCATTGCCAGCAAAGTGAAGAGCGTAAAGAAGGCAACGAATAGCATCATTTCTTGGGGATTGATTTTAATTTTAATCTATGAGATCGATGCTGTTCGAGGGGTATTTAAATTGTTTTTTATGTGGCTTGAATCTATGATAAAGCCACTCTTTTCCTGGTTTGACATTGTTGCCTTTATTGTGAAAAATTACAAATATGTTGAATATGCTGCTATTGTAGCTATCCTAGTGGGGCTAATTATTAATGTTTTCCTTAAGGTTTTAAAAAGTTGCAATGAAGGAAGAAACCGCAGAGCTAAAGGCGATAGTGTTTTTGAAAACAGATTGCTGAAATATATATATGGCAATTATCCGGGGCGATGCTTCTTAATATCGGGCTCATGGGGTACAGGAAAGACATACATTTTAAATAGTTTTTTGAAAAGGTATTATTCAGCTTCTAACAGAAGCGTATATAGTATTTCATGCTTTGGTTTAACAACTCGTGAAGAAGTTGTAGCGGTAATCGATAAAGCCATTGAGGATTCAGATGATTCATTTAATGCGGTTGCAATAAAAACTATTAGTAGGGTACCTGTAGTTGGTGATATACTTGAATCCTTACTAAAGAAACGCTATGGGTATAATTCGATCAAAAAAGACTCTATCTTAGTATTTGATGATTTTGAAAGGATTTCTCTACGCGTTAATAAAATAACTGAGCAGCGCCGAAAACGTGAGGAACATCGAATTCCAGGAATGTCTTATCAAGACAAAGACGCACATGTTCAGTCGATGCAAGAGAATACAGCTGCCATTTATGCGCTTGAATCAACTATGAAGACAAATACTGACAAAATGGACTTTGATAGGTTTGTCGCAATTACAGGTGTAATTAATGAATTGATAGAGAAAAAGAACTGCAAAGTTATCGTTATCTGCAACACGGATATTTTGGGCGAACGGTTTGTTAATGCAGTTTTTAGAAGCAAACTAAACAACATTGAATATCGAAAAGGAGTTTTGAAGGAAAACAAGGAATCTGTTGCACAAAGCGTTGCAGAAAGGATTGTGCTCGAAGACCATCAAAAGAATGAAGAGATAAATAAATATATTATTAACGACGGAATACATATTTTGGGTGAATTACATAAAACAGACAATCTTAGAGAATATGAAAGTCTGATTGAGGCATTTATTATTACTGCGGATGTTTTTCCAACAAGGGTTGTCACAAAAGGTCTTTTGGAGTCTTTGCTAGTTAGTATTGTAGTTGCGAATAAAAAAGTCATGAGAGACAATATTGAATCGAAATCTGCAAGAATACGACCTGGAATGAATTTAGGATTTGTTTTATCAAATAGGCTATTTTCAAAATATCGTTGGATAGGCGGTGATTTGGCATTCTATTGGCTTGATAACCGAGAGCATCCGAAAGAAGCTGAACGAATTGCTAATGAGTGGGAGAATTATCCATATTTTGAACTTGAGCAAGAACTGATACAAGAGAATTATGAGGCAATTATGCAGTACGAATTTGCAATGGTTCACTTAGGCTTTGTTTTGGATCATATCATTAAGTATCCGCTGATAAATGTCGATTGGACAAAGTGTTTTGCGAAACTGTTAGATGATTATAATCTTAATGATGGTGGTGAGATAAGTCGGCTACTTAGTGATTTTGAAGTTTCTTTGTCTGGCAAGTATAATGCGTTTAATGAGATAGCTTTCGATATAATTGCAAGAAAGAGTAATAATAGGAGAAGCAGTAAAAGCGGCATTTTGCAAAATGAGTATAATAGTTATTTAGATAAAAAGGGGCTGAAAGAGGGGGGGCTTTATTGAAGACAACTAATTCTAACGAAAGCATACAACTTTTTGATGATCAGCCTATCAGAACTGCTTGGAATGAGTCTGAAGAGGAGTGGTACTTCTCTGTTGTGGATGTGGTAGGTGCATTGACTAATCAGCCTGATCAGCGGGGAGCAAGCAACTATTGGGCGAAAATGAAGCAACGTCTGAAGGAAGAGGGGGCAGATCAGTTGCTGACAAATTGTCAGCAACTGAAACTTAAATCAAAAGAAGACGGAAAGAGATACAAGACCGATGTAGCCAATACAGAGCAGATTCTCCGCATTATCCAGTCTATTCCGTCACCTAAGGCGGAGCCGTTTAAAATGTGGTTGGCGCAGGTGGGAAGAGAGCGCATAGAGGAAACCTTGAATCCGGAATTGATCGCAGAACGGCTGGTGGCCACATACGAGCGTAAGGGCTATACAAAAGAGTGGATCAATCAGCGCCTGATGGCAATCAGTGCCCGTAAGGAGCTCACTGATGAATGGAAGAGTCATGGGATAGAGCAGGGCAAGGAATATGCAATGCTGACTGATGAGCTGACCCAAGCATGGTCAGGTATGACTACTAGAGAGTATAAGAACCTCAAGGGATTGAAGAAGGAAAGTCTTCGGGATAATATGTCTACGACAGAACTGATCCTGAATATGCTCGCGGAAACAGCTACCAAAGAAATCTCGCAGGTTGAGAACCCGGAAGGCTTGAAGGAGAACATGAAAGTAGCCGGACGTGGTGGTAAGATAGCGGGCGATGCGCGTAAGGCGATAGAAGATGAAACCGGGAAGACGGTTATTACCGGACAGAATGCATCTCAATTGAATCATGTGGTGACGAAGATGATTGAGGCAAGCGCAGGTATGACCGGTAAGGACGAGGATACTTTATGACCATCGGAATGATAGTAGCGATGCGCCAGGAGCTCGAGTCCTTCCTCGCGGGAGCGGGGGAGAGCCTCGGTACGGAGCGCATTGCGGGATATGAGATCAATCAATACAGAATAGGCGACAACCGCATCTATGTGGTGGAGAGCGGCGTCGGTGAGATATCAGCAGCGGCGGGGACGCAGCTGCTGATCACGAAGTATGCCGTGGATATGATAGTGAACTTCGGCGTGGTCGGCGGGCTGACTGCGGACATGTCGCTCTCGGACGTGGTGTTTGTGGAGCGAGTGGTGCATTACGATTTCGATGCGTCGCCGTTTTTTGTGGACCGCGTGCCGGCGCAGTATCCGGGGTATGAGAGCGTTTATATTCCCGCGGATGAGAAAGTGCTGGAGCGGGCCTGTACTGCATTTCCGCAGCTCCACAAAGTGACCTGCGCATCTGCGGACAAATTCGTGGACGGTGCGGAAGCGAAGCGGGCGCTGCACGAGCAGTTTGACGCCGATATCTGCGATATGGAATCGGCCGGGATATTGCTGACCTGCAGGCGCTGCGGCGTGCCGGCGATCTTTATCAAAGCTGTCAGTGACAATGCCGAGGGCGGCGCGGAGCAGTTCGAGGCTATGATAGACAACGCAGCGCGTGTCTGCGTGTCGGTGGTGCAGGAGTTTGTTAATTCGCTGAATGTGTAAATATAAATCGGTTATTTGACAATTATACGCAAAAATCCAATTTATAATTTGACATTATGTAAATTTAAGCATATACTTACCCTGAAAGGAAGGATTAAGTATATGCTTATTCAATTTTCTGTGAAAAACTATATGTCGTTTAAGGAGAAAGCGGTATTGGCACTGAATCCGTCTTCTGATTCTGAGCATCCTGAGAACATAATTGAGAAGGATTGCTATAAGGCTTCAAAGATCCTATCTATATATGGGGCGAACGCTTCGGGGAAAACCAGTTTATTTAAGGCTATGACTTCTGCGGTTCTTATGATAAAGAACTCAAATTATATACAGGTTAACCAGATCAATAATCTTTTCGTACCCTTTAAGTTTGATGAAAAAAGCATAGCGGAACCCTCAGAGTTTGAGTTTATATTTATTGCCGATGATGGGAACAGATATGTATACGGTTTTTCCGCGGACAATAAAAGGATACTCGAAGAGTATCTGTATTTATACAAGACTCAGAGGCCGACCATGATATTTGAGCGGAGAGCAGACGAGTATGAGTTTAAGTCACAGAAGGCGATTCTGGAGCCTTTGATCAGGTTCAATACACCCAATAAGCTCTTTCTGGCCACGGCGACAAACTGGAACACGGAGAGCACTATGGCCCCTTATAAGTGGCTGACGGAGAAACTGATTACTTTTACGGACGCGTTTTCGCTGGCGAACCTCTCATTGGCCATGTATAAAAGTCAGAAGAAGGAAGACTATATTAAATTCACTGAGAATTTATTACAGACCGCAGATATTAATATTTCTAAGATCAATATCAAGGTTAAGAAGACAAAAGTCAGCATGCCCATAGGGCTGACATTGCCGCAGATTACGGTGAACGGTCAGGCTATAACTCCTAACGCCGATCAGGAATTGGAGCAGCTGGAGATACATACCGAGCACCTGATATCGGATGGCGAGAACGAAGCGAAATATATGCTTGGAATCGGGGAGGAATCATCAGGCACAAATCAGCTCTTCATTCTGGGGCCGTTCCTGAAGGATGCTTTTGATAACGGTCTGGTTGTTGTTATAGATGAAATAGATAAGAGCCTTCATCCGTTTATTGTTAAGTATCTGGTAAATATGTTCAGAGACGAAGAGATAAACAGAGGCGGCGCACAGCTGATCTTCACGACGCACGATACTTCACTGCTGTCACTTTCGACGTTCAGAAAGGATCAGATATATTTCACTGAGAAGAATAATAAGACCGGAGTTTCAGATCTTTATTCTCTCGATGAATTCTCTGTAAGAAAGACCGAGAATATTGAAAAAGGTTATCTTCTCGGGCGTTACGGAGCTATTCCCTATATTCGCGGGGAGGAACTGTAATGACGAAAAGACAGATAAGTATTAAGAAGCGCGGGTCTGCGCAGAGAAAGGATAAATCGGTCTATCTGATCATCACCGAAGGGAAGAATAAGACTGAGACTCTGTATTTGTCGCATTTTCAGGAACAGGGGAAAGATTATAGGATTCAGTTTGTTAAGGCCGGTAATAATACTGACGCAGAGTCGCTATATAAGATCCTGACTGCTAAGTGGGAAGAGAATGAACTGTCCGAGGAGAAGGGGGATAAAGGGTTTATTGTTTTAGATATTGACAATGATCCTCTGAAGGCGCAAAAGGTTCAAAAAATCATCCATGATAATCGTTATCCTGCAATTGAGTTCATTGTTTCGAATCCGACCTTCGAAATCTGGTTTCTGCTGCATTTTAAGTATACTACCAGACAGTATGAAAACGGAGAGGCTGTTATCAAAGATCTGAAGAAGTATATAGAGCGATATGCGAAGAACGGCGACTATTTTGATGAACTGCAGGGAGGACTGAAGCAGGCATTAAAGTATGCTCAAAGGCTGGAAACGCATCATGGGGATAAACCCTGGCCCGCAGTGGAATGCAATCCCAGAACTGATATGGGGAATGTGATAAAGAAGTTTTTGTAGCGGTAAACCCTTAATCGGTGTTATAATACACTTGGTTGAAGGCTTGCAAACTTTAGGCTGTACATGACTGTACAGCCTTTTTTGGAACATATATCCTTGCACTTTTTGGAAGGGTGACTCATATGGGCATTATCATTTATTACGCAATATGCACGATCATCTCCGTATTGATGCTGCTGGGGATACTGTCTCAGATCCGACAGCATAATACTCTGCATGTCCTGTTTTTCCTGCTCGTCTGCATCGCGGATCTGGGGTACCTGCTGATCGCACTCTCGACGTCGCTTTCCGAGGCGCTGCTGGCGGTCAAACTCAGCTATGCCGGCGCTTTTCTGCCGATATTCGTTATACTGGCGAATGCGCAGTTCTGTATGGTGCGCATTCCGCGTCCGATCGTTGCGCTGCTGGGTGCGGCGAATGTTGTTCTGTTTGTCTTTGTGTGCTCGATCGGCTATTCCGAGATCTATTACAAAACCGCGGAGATACTTGATTATCACGGCGTGACCTACGTGACCAAGACCTATGGGCCCGGGCATACTTTCTATCTGATACTGCTGGTGGTGCAGACATTTTTCTCGGCGGCGCTCGTGGCGTACGCTCTGATCAAAAAGAAAAATGTGGCCTACCGGACCGTGCTTTTCCTGGCGATAGCCTTCTTTGTGACCGTTTCCGTATTTTTCCTCGAGAGGATACTTAAGCTCGAGATCGAGCTGGTGCCTTTCTCGTACATGATCATTGCGGGCATATATCTGACGATCTCGTACCGCGACCAGACGTACAAGGTCTCGACGGGCATCGTGTCGGTCTATGAGGAGCAGAAAAACTATGTCTGCATTTCCCTCGACCGCAGCTTCAAACTGATGGATTACAACGCGAATGCGGAGCTGGTCTACCCCGAGATCGCGAAGGTCCACATCGATTCGAACCAATACGATGAATCGGGCGATCTCTACCGCGATCTGATCGGCTGGGTGCAGACTCTCAGAGGCTCGGATTACGTGCGCATCGAGCGCATCCTCGAGCGCGGCGACCACTGGTACAAGGTGACCGCGCAGCGGCGCGCGAAGAATATCGGCTATGTGGTTGAGATGGTCGATGACACCGAGAACCAGAAAAATATGATGCTCGTGGTGAAGGCGCTCGCGGACACGAAGGCCGCGGAGCAGGCGGCGCAGGACGCGAACAACGCGAAGTCGGAGTTCCTCGCGAATATGTCGCATGAGATCCGCACGCCCATCAACGCGATCCTCGGCATGAATGAGATGATCCTGCGCACCTCGCAGGACGAGAAGATAACGGAGTACTCGGGCTACATCACGGAGGCGGGCAATTCGCTCCTTTCCCTGATCAATGATATCCTGGATTTCTCGAAGATAGAGGCGGGCAAGTTCGATATCGTCGCCGGCACTTATTCGCTCGGGCAGATGATCCGCGCGGTCTACCAGATGATGTTGCCGAAGGCGAACGCCAAGGACATCGAGCTGATCGCGGAGGTGTCGCCGGAGCTCCCCGACAGGCTTTCGGGCGATGAGAACCGCATCAAACAAGTACTGATCAACCTGATGTCTAATGCTGTAAAATACACGAACAGGGGACGCGTGACGCTGCGCGTGAGCGGCAGAGAGCTGCCGGATGACAGGCTGGAGCTGAGGTTTGCGGTCGAGGATACGGGCATCGGCATCCGCGAGACGGACCTCGACAGGCTGTATGACAGCTTTGCGCGTTTTGACAGCAAAAAGAACCGCAACATAGAGGGCTCGGGCCTGGGCCTCGCGATCACGAAAAAGATCGTTGACAAGATGGAGGGCAGCCTCGAGGTGGATTCGGAGTACGGCCGCGGCAGCACGTTTACGGCCGTGCTGACACAGGAGATCAAGGACCGCAGACCCGTGGGCGAGTGGAACGCGGCGCAGGCCGCTCCGGAGCCGCACAGGGAGTTCCGCACGATCAACGCGCCCGACATGCGCATCCTCGTGGTGGACGACAACCGCACGAACCTGCTGGTGGTACAGCAGCTGCTCTCGACCTCGCAGCTGCGCCTGGAGACCGCCTCGGGCGGCGAGGACGCGGTGGAGAAATGCGGCAAAACATCCTACGACCTGATCCTGATGGACCACTATATGCCCCGCATGGACGGTATCGAGGCGATGAAGCGCATAAAGGAGCTGTACCCCGCCTACGCGCACACCCCGTTCGTCTGCCTGACCGCGAACGCGATCAGCGGCTCGGAGGAGTTTTACCGCGAGCAGGGCTTCGACGGGTACCTGTCCAAGCCGATTGAGTACGCGCGGCTGGTGGAGGTTATCGAGGGGTATGTGAAGTGAGAGGTTTTTATGGCAAGAAAGATACTGAACATCGGCATGCGCCCCGAGTACGCGAATAAGCAGTACTGCAGGACACTGGCACAGGATATACTGACTAAGGGGCAGATCACCGGCATGACCGTGCGGCAGCTGGCGGCGGAGATATTTACGCACGGGTTCATACATAGCCGCTACGCAGGCCTGCCGGCATGGCTTCAGAGGAATCCGTTGGTAAAACGGATATATACCGCCTGCGACAACGGCGTGGACCTCGCGGATGCTGGGGACACGCGGGTGAGGAAGTTCGGGTATGCGGTGATATATCTGTTGTGCCCGAGTAAGAAGATTTGAGGCAGGGGGAAGACATGGGGACGGTTCTTCTGTCTGCGAACTGCGCAGACAGAAGAACCGTCCCCATGTCTTTCCAGGGCTCATGCCACCTGTTACAGCACTATATCATAATTCACTTCTATCCCAAAACGTTCGCTCAGGTACCCTGCGATCACCTTCGCACTCGCCAGATGCGAGAGGAATCCCGGATGCGAGTGGGCTCCGATGTTTGCCTCGGTGGTATTCGGCAAGGGCAGGTAGTCGACGTTTGTATCGCCGGTCTCGGCGCGGTACTTATCCATGGCCCGCCTGATAACAGGCTCCATCTCATTGCCCATCATCCCGTAGGCCCAGAGCAGCAGGGATGTGGGGTTCTTGGCTCTCAGCTGCGAGAGGAAATCATAGACCGCATTTTCCATATTCTGCAGATCTTCGGCATTCATAGTGCCGTCTTCGTTTTTGCGGCTCTTGCACCAGCCGTATCCTTCAACCTCCATGCCGGGCATGTTGAACGAACTCGCGTCGTTCGTTCCGAGATTGATGATGACGGCGTTGGGCACCCAGCTCGTAAAATCGTGATCGCGCATGCTGCCGAACGACTCGTTAACGGGTCCGGGAGCGAGTCCGCAGACCTTGTCGTAGATGCGGGGCATGTTGTGGCTGCGGTTGTTGTCCCAGCCTACATAGAAGCCCCAGCCGCCCTGCGAGATCGACCTGCACTCGGCGTCAGTCATGAGCTCGATCATGCGCACATATGTTTTCGAGTAGCTCATGTACATCGCGAGCCACTCGGTATCCTCCTTCGCGCCGTAGCTGCCCTCACCCGAGGTGATGGAGTCGCCGATGAATTCCAGCCTGAGCTTTTTCTCCTCCACGGGCAGGAACTCGCCGTCCGTGCGCAGCCCGGTCACGGTGAGGTGTATCTCGGGATTGTCGCTCATCGCCTGCAGCTCCCTGTAGAATCTTACATTCTTCACCGGTCCGTTTATCATGCTCCTGTATAGGCAGATGCTGTTTTTGCCGGGCATGAGCATCCGGCGGAACATCACGGCGCGGTTGACCTCGCCCGCGACCCAGATCTCGTGGAAGTCATATCCGCACTCGACATCGGCCCACAGCTCGCTGCCGGTGCAGTTTACCTCTATCCCGGAGTGTGTCCAGAACAGCGGGAGCGGCGAGGTTTTCCCTGCGGTGCGCCCGTGGATCTTTAAGTTCGGAACCTGTAATATATCGTATTCTTTGAGCATTTTTCCTAACCTCCGTGAAAACAGACTTATCAATTTCCATATTAGCAGAACCGGTTTATTCTGTCGATTTGAAAATGCTCGCTTCTGTGGTATAATGATACATTATGAGCATACTGGTATTTTTGATAATCCTTCTGGGATTGATCGTTTTCATAGGTATCCTGAACGAGAGGGTATTTAAGCTGCAGAGCGACATCGCGCTGATATTTTTCACCGTGATCATCGCGCT
>JAEEXY010000021.1 GCA_016288005.1 Lachnospiraceae bacterium | reverse complement strand
GCGCGCCCATCCCGCTAATCTTTATCTCGGGCATTATATTTTCCAAAAAGGTCCGCCCGTTCTTCCGCATTTCCCAGAAAAAGATGGGCGAACTCTCGGGAAAACTGCAGGACAATCTTTCGGGAATCCATGAGATCCAGTCTTTCGGACGCGAGGAGTACGAGACCGGACGTGTCGATGAGAAGAATTTCGAACATATCAAGGCGATGCTTACAGCGCTTAAGATCAGTGCGATTTTCCATCCGACCGTAGAGTTTATCTCTTCGCTCGGAACCGTGCTGATCGTTTCCTTCGGCGGATATCTCGCATGGAAAGAGAGCCTCAGGGTAGAGGATATCGTAGCATTCCTGCTGTATCTTTCCCTTTTCTACGGACCGATCACGGGACTTGCGAACCTCCTCGAAAATATGCAGCAGGCGCTGGCCGGCGCCGAAAGAGTGCTGGCGGTCCTTGACGAGCCCTGCGAGATCGAAGACAGGGAAGGCGCTGTGGAGCTGAAGAAGGTGGAAGGCGCGATCGAATTTAAGGACGTAAGCTTTTCGTACAAGACAGGCGGAGAGGTTCTTAAGGACATTTCTTTCAAGTGCGAACCCGGAAAGATGCTCGCTCTGGTCGGACCGACAGGCGTGGGCAAAACGACGCTCACACAGCTCATTTCGAGGTTCTACGAGCCCACACAGGGTCAGATACTTCTCGACGGACACGATATCAACGATGTAACGATCGAGAGCCTGAGGCGCAATATCTCGCCCGTTCTGCAGGATACGTTCCTGTTTAACGGAACCATTGCCGAGAATATCGGTTATGCGGTTCCCGAGGCGGACCTCGATGAGATAAAAGAAGCAGCGAAAGCGGCAAATATACATGACGACATCATGGCGATGCCGGACGGATACGATACGCTGGTCGGCGAGAGAGGCTTAAGGCTCTCGGGCGGTCAGAAGCAGAGAGTGGCGATCGCGAGGGCGATACTCAGACATTCACCCGTTATCATTCTCGATGAAGCAACAGCCTCCGTTGATGTGGAGACGGAGCAGCAGATACAGCAGGCCATCGCAGGGATCGCAGGTTCACGCACGATCATCGCGATCGCGCACAGGCTCTCGACCATACGCAGCGCGGACAAGATACTCGTTATCGAGGACGGCAGGGTAAAGGAGAGCGGAACCCATGACGAGCTGGTGGCTCTCGGCGGCAGCTACGCGAGGATGAGCAGGATACAGTCATCCGAGTCAAAGGGGATCGCGTGATATTGTTTTGACGCATATTGGGATTTTTACATAGTGATACGGAGGAGGTAGTATGAGATACCCTGATTTTTTAAATGACGGCGGCAGGATCGGTTTTATAGCGCCTTCGTTCGGCTGCGCGACAGAGCCGTATAAGTCGCTGTTTGCCGCGGCGCAGGAGCGTTTTAAGGGAATGGGTTACGGTATCGTGCTCGGTCCGAATGCCTGCGCGGATGCCGGCATCGGCAAATCAAACACGCCCGAGCTGTGCGGCGCGGAGATCAATGATTTCTTCTTAAACGACAGGAGCGACGCGATCATTTCCTGCGGCGGCGGGGAGACGATGTGCGAGGACCTGCCTTTTGTGGATTTTGACGCGATAGGGAAGGCTGAGCCCAAGTGGTTCATGGGCTACTCGGACAATACCAACCTGACCTTCACACTGCCCGTGCTCGCCGATACAGCGGCGATCTACGGACCGTGCGTGTCCGATTTCGGAATGGGAGAGCTCCATCCTTCACTGAACGATGCCTTCGGCGTTATGTGCGGCAAGGTCTCGGAAGTGCATAATTACGATAAATGGGAAAAAGAACAGTTAAAGAGCGAAGAGAACCCGTTCGCGACTTATAATGTTACCGAGGATTTCAAACTCAGGGCATTTATGGGACCGAACGAGATCACGGCCTCGGTAGGCGCCTGCAAGGTACAGGGCAGGCTGATCGGCGGCTGCCTCGACTGCCTGGCGAATCTCGTCGGTACGCCTTTTGACAGGGTTTCGGATTTCGCCGCGAGATACGCGGATGACGGCATACTCTGGTTCTTAGAGGCCTGCGACCTCAATGTGATGAGCATCAGGCGCGCCCTGTGGAATCTCGACCAGGCCGGCTGGTTCGAGCACGCGAGCGGTTTCCTGATCGGACGCCCGCTGCAGTACGATGACGCATGGGGCGATTTTGACAGGATCGCTGCAGCGGTCGGAGTTCTGTCAAAATACAATGTGCCGATCATACTCGACCTCGATATCGGCCACTTGCCTCCGATGATGCCGATAGTGAGCGGCGCGCTGGGACATGTGACGGTGGAAGGAAATACCTTCAGGATGCGGTACGAATTTAAATAAGCTTTCAAGAGATGGGATAGTCCGGAAATGGAGATGGCAGGGAAAGACATGGGGACGGTTCTTCTGTCTGCGAAGTGCGCAGACAGAAGAACCGTCCCCATGTCGTACCTATACTAAAGAATTTTCAGAAAAATTAGCACTCTCCCCTTGACAGTGCTAAAAGAGGTGATATAATGGTGTTATACAAGAAGTAGAACACAGAGCCCGAAGGGGGTGTTTATATGAACATTAATAAATTCACTCAGAAATCGATCGAAGCGGTCAACCGCTGCGAGAAGATAGCAAATGATTACGGTAATCAGGAGATCGACCAGGAGCATCTGCTCTATGCGCTGCTCGATATCGACGACAGCCTGATCGCGGGCCTCATCGGGAAGATGGGTATCGACCTCGAGAGCTTCAAGGCCAACGCGCTGAAACTCCTAGACGCAAAGGTCAAGGTCAGCGGAGGCGGGCAGATATATATCAGCCGCGACCTCAATACCGTGCTGACCTCGGCCGAGGATGAGTCGAAGGCGATGGGAGATTCCTATGTGTCGGTCGAGCATCTGTTCCTCGCGCTGATCAAACATCAGAACCGTGCGATCAAGGAACTGTTCAAGAGCTACGGCATCAACAGGGAGAGCTTCTTAAAGGTGCTCTCGACCGTCAGAGGCAACCAGACGGTCACTTCGGACAACCCCGAGGCAACCTACGATACCCTGGAAAAATACGGTCAGGATCTGGTGCAGAAGGCAAAGGACGGTAAGCTCGATCCCGTTATCGGACGTGATGTCGAGATCAGGAACGTGATCCGTATTCTGTCGCGTAAGACCAAGAACAATCCTGTGCTGATCGGTGAGCCCGGTGTCGGCAAGACAGCGGTTGTTGAGGGACTGGCGCAGCGTATAGTGGCCGGTGATGTGCCCGAGGGGCTTAAGAACAAGAGACTGTTCGCGCTCGATATGGGCGCACTGGTAGCCGGCGCGAAGTACAGAGGAGAGTTCGAGGAGAGGCTGAAGGCCGTACTTGAGGAGATCAGGAGATCCGATGGCGAGATCATCCTGTTCATCGATGAGATACATACGATAGTAGGTGCCGGAGCGGCCGAAGGCTCGATGGACGCAGGCAATATGCTCAAGCCCATGCTGGCCCGCGGTGAGCTGCACTGTATAGGCGCCACGACACTCGATGAACACCGCAAGTATATCGAAAAGGACGCGGCTCTGGAACGTCGTTTCCAGCCTGTCATGGTCGACCAGCCCTCGGTTGAGGATACGATATCGATACTTCGAGGCATCAAGGAGCGTTACGAGCTGTTCCACGGCGTTAAGATAACGGACTCGGCACTCGTTGCGGCGGCTACATTGTCGAACCGCTACATTACCGACAGATTCCTGCCCGATAAGGCGATAGACCTCGTGGATGAGGCCTGTGCGCTCATTAAGACGGAACTGGATTCGATGCCGGTCGAGCTCGACGATCTGCGCCGTCACATCATGCAGCTCGAGATCGAAGAGGCGGCACTTAAGAAGGAAACCGACGCAAACAGCGCAGACAGGCTGGCCGCGCTGCAGCAGGAGCTCTCCGACAAGCGTGAGGAGTTTGAGCACATGAAGCTCAAATGGGACGCGGAGAAGAGCAGCGTTGAGATGATCACAAAGATCCGTGAGGAGATAGATTCGGTCAACAACGAGATCGCAGCCGCAGAGCGCGATTATGACCTCAATAAGGCGGCCGAGCTCAAATACGGCAAGCTGCCCGAACTCAAGCGCCAGCTGGAGAATGCCGAGAGAGATGCCGACGGACAGAAGATGGAGCTCTTAAGCCAGTGCGTTGACGAGGAAGAGATCGCGAAGATCATTTCGCGCTGGACGGGTATCCCGGTATCGAAGCTGTCCGAGACAGAAAAGCAGAAAACCCTGCATCTGGGCGATGAACTGCACAGACGCGTCATCGGTCAGGATGAGGGCGTTAACCTGGTAACAGAGGCCATTATACGTTCAAAGGCGGGCATAAAGGATCCCACAAAGCCTATCGGTTCGTTCCTGTTCCTGGGACCTACAGGTGTCGGCAAGACCGAACTGGCCAAGGCTCTCGCCGAGAGTCTGTTCGATGATGAGAGCAATATGGTACGTCTCGATATGAGCGAATACATGGAGAAATATTCGGTATCGCGTCTTATCGGAGCGCCTCCCGGATATGTCGGCTACGACGAGGGCGGCCAGCTGACCGAAGCGGTACGCCGCAAGCCTTACTCGGTAGTGCTCTTCGATGAGATCGAAAAAGCACATCCCGACGTGTTCAATGTACTGCTCCAGGTACTCGATGACGGACGTATCACCGATTCGCAGGGCAGGACGGTGGATTTCAAAAATACAATTGTCATCATGACCTCGAACCTCGGCTCGCAGTATCTGCTCGACGGCATCGAAGCCGACGGCAGCATCAGCGAAGAGGCCGACAAGATGGTTCATGAGGAGCTCAGATCCCACTTCAGGCCCGAGTTCCTGAACCGTCTCGACGAGATCATCATGTTCAAGCCTCTGACCAAGGACAATGTCGCCGGCATCGTCCGCCTGATGCTCGCGGATGTAAACAAACGTCTCGAGGAGCGCAGGATCAGGATCGAACTGAGCCCCGCAGCGATGGATTTCGTTGCCGAGAACGGCTTTGATCCGGTATTCGGCGCACGTCCGCTGAAGCGTTTCATCCAGAAGGAGGTCGAGACCTTAGCGGCCAAGATGATCCTTTCAGACGCGGTAAAGGACGGAGATACGATCACGATCGATGTCGAGGACGGCAAACTGTTCGGACAGGTGTGATTATAAGACACTGTGGACGGTTCTTCTGTCTGCGAATTGCGCAGACAGAAGAACCGTCCCCTTGTCTTGTTGTTGGCCTTGTTATTATTTTACCGTACAGCCTGAGGCTGTCCGCCTTTTAATTCTGCCTTATTCTCGTACATTTCCCTGTCGGCGCGTTCAAATACCTCGGATACGAGAGTGTCGGTACCCTGAATGAATTCGGACATACCCGATGCCAGAATCGGTCTGGCATTCGTGCGCTGATTCTCCAGCACGCGGTCGCGCAGCTTCTGTAAAAGCGCATCGCGGTTTGCGTAATCGCTGCTCTGCAGGAATACCGCGAACTCATCGCCGCCGACCCTGAATACGGGGCTGTGGACATATATATCGCAGAGAAGCTTCGCAGAGGCTTTGAGGTATTCATCGCCTGCCACGTGGCCTTCGGTATCGTTGATCACTTTAAGATTGTTGGCATCGCATACGACGATCGCAAACGGGAAATAATCCACGCCCTTGTCGATATTTGACTGGACAGTCTGCTCCAGCTCGGTGTATGCGTTTTATTTTTTATACCGGTCAGCTCATCACGGCGCGCCAGCTCTTTTTCCGTATTCAGCGCCTTGAGCTGTTGCTTTGCCTTGCGGACTTCGGCGTCGACATTTTCCACACCGATGATGAAATGGTTGCCGTCGCTGGTCTTGCGTACGACCATGCGGCAGTACTGCGGCTTACCGTTGACCATCAGACGGTAGTCGAGACTGCGCATCTTTTTGTCCTCGAGAGCGGAGATCATGTTGTCGCGGCTCAGGAACGTGGTTACGGCATCCTTGTCGCCCTTATGAACGATCTGGGGAATGTTCACCAGACTCTCGCCGAAGAAATCATCGCCGGACTGCTGTATCTCGAGCTGACCGTAGATGTTGCTGGTCTCGTAGCCGATATAGTGTGAATCACGCACATCCACATAGTAGATCATGTCGTAGTTCGAAGCCAGACTCTCGGCTATGCGGGTAAACGTGATCTGCTTTTTCTGGTTCTCCTTACGCTCGGCTTCGATCATTATGTCTTTTTCGATATCCTTAACGTACATAACGAAGTGCCTGTCGTCATGGGCACGCATCACGGTAAACAGGAAGAACTTATATGCTTCGCCGACTCTTATCCTATATTTGTAGGAGAATGACTTTCTGCCTTCAAGGTTGCCGATCATTACGTCTTTGTAATACAGGCTCACGGCGAACTCGCGGTCGTCAGGATGGGCGTATCTTGCGGCGTTCTCGCGGGTCTCGGCATAGAAATCCTTGCCGGCGGTGGGTACTTCCATCGATTCGTATTGCGAACTCTTTGAGAATTCGAGGAATTCGCCGGTATTAATGTCGATGTAGAACATTACTTCATAATCTTCTGCGAGGATCGTGGCAATATTGTCGTATGTTTCCTTGTCTCTGAGCTCGCTGTTTATAACGTAGGAGTTGATGATGGCCGTTCCGAGCACGAGTCCCATCGTATAAAACGGCATCTGCGGGCCGAAGAACTGATGTATCTGGAAAACCTCAAGCATGAGAGTGGTAAAACCGACAGCGGCGTAGCGCTCACGCTCCCTGCCTCTGGATCTGACCGCTATATACAGCAGATATGAAGAAATGACCACGTACAGCGCGATCTGCAGGGCGATCGAGATATATCTGCCGGGCTCCATGACATACTCATGGTCATCAGTATAGGAGAAAATGAAGGGGAAGAAACGGTTGACCATCAGCTGTATCAGTCCGAGCGTAAATATCGCCCAAACCGCATAGAGCAGTGTCTTGGAACGGCGTCCGCGCTTATCCAGAAATGCAACTATATAGCGTGCCCATGTAAGCATGGTAAGCAGCATGAAGATAAAATAAAAAACGGTAGCAGAGTAGAGGAAGGGGAAGACGGCGGAAATACCGCGGTTTTCGTATAAAAAAACCCATGCGGCATCAAACAGGAAAAAGCCTTCCGAGGCAATGAGGAAAGCCCTGAAGCGCGAGGCAGTCTTAGACCCGGCCTGAACCGCGTCTTTTCCGAATGCCTTACGATACAGGATCAGATGAAGTACAAGAGCGAATAAACCCGCACCCGAATTATACATTAACCGCAAACCTCCTTAATGGGGCAGTAAAATACTGCCCCATTAATATTATCGGCATTTATGCCCATAAGGTCAATGATAAATTACGGGTAGCCGGTTTAAGCCGAAAGGCTGTCGATAGCCTTATAGATACCGAGCAACATGTCGCCGAGCTCCGTGCATGCGGATACCGCAGCGTTCGAGGATGAAACGCCCTCGTTTGAAAGAGAAGAGACTTCTTCACTGGTCGCGGACAGATTAGTTATGCTGTCATTGATCTCTGAGGTGCTGCGTGCGATCGTGTTCACGCCCTGCTCGAGACCGGAGAACTGAGTGATCAGATCCGATACATTCTGGCTGATCAGATCGAAGCTTTCGCCGGTCGCCGCGATCATGTCGTTCTGCTCCCTGACCGTATCCATGGTCTTTTCAACGCTGGCGGCCGTGAAACTGATATTTCCGGTGAGCTCGTCAATGATCTCGGTGATCTTGTTTGAAGCATCATTGGTCTGCTCGGACAGATTTCTGATCTCCTCGGCCACAACGGCAAAGCCGCGTCCGGCGTCACCGGCTCTGGCGGCCTCGATGGATGCGTTAAGAGCCAGCAGGTTGGTCTGTCCGGAGATCTTAAGGATCGATTTCAGAATCTCCTGAACGTCAGTGATCTTATTGGTTACTACAGCGGTTGCGTCTATTGCTTCACGGCTGACGGTCTCTACATCATGAGCTTTTTCGCGAAGGTCTTTAAGTACCTTGTTTCCGCTGTCGATAGCTCCGTCGGCTGCGCGGGCGGCACTGATCATCCGGTCTTTGCTTTCCCTGGTAGCATCGGTCTGATCGCTGATCTCGCGGCATTTCTCGGCCTGAACCGAGATAGCCTGCGCCGTGCTCTCGGTACTCTGCGCGATCTGCTCCATGGCCTGGTTATTGCCGCTGATTATGTTCTGGAGAGAGGCCATATTATCTTTGACCCTGCCGAACATTTCGCGCACATCATCCGCAGTGGCCATGATGCGGTCTGCGGTCTGTTTCTGCTCATCGGAAGCCTTTTTGATGGCATCGGTATTCTCGGTGGTAAATCTTAAGAGCATGCGTACGACCATGTTGGCAGCCACGATGGCCAGTATCAGGACTACGGTATCGATCATGTATGCCTTCAGATCGCCGGTGCCGGCCGCCACATTGCGTATGAGAACGATCAGATAAGGGAGGAACAGCTCAACACTGCCCATCATACATGCCTTGGCATTCATATATACGATGCATGAGATGAGTATCGGGAGTCCGTATGAAAAGAAGATGAGGTCATTCTGGACCAGCATGATGACTATGTACAGCAATGCCGCTCCGACCAGTATGAGAGTGAGCCCGAGTTTGTTGTCGCGGCCTTTTGTAATGCCGGCCACCATAAGAGCACATGAGATGACAGAAGTGATCAGCTCACTGATAACGATAAAATTGAAGCCTGTTTTCAGGCCCTGGAACAGCATCAGCAGGATAGCCGAAGCCAGCACGATCATGTTGATAACAAATGTCTGCTTATTTGCTCTGATAAATTGATCTTTGGTCATAAATAACCCCCTTTGCATCATTACTGTTAATATTATCTGTAACAATAGAAATGATACACGAAAAATAGTGTCAGGTCAATGCAAAGAGTGATTGTTTATGGACTGTTTAGAAAAATACACAGAATGTGTATATGACTTGCTTTAATATGATGCCGGCAGCGCCCTGATATGCAGCTTGTGCTCAAACGGGGTAATATCGGTCAGATATACGGTAAAGCACTCCGGATTGCGCGGTTCGCTCCCGAACTTGCCCGCGGTGAAATTATGCGAGCCGAAGCACGGACCAAGCTCGATCTCGTCATTCCCCTTGGTCACGGTGAGCGTGCCGTCCTTTGCGACCATACCCGCGCCGGCTCTGCCTTCCGCGATGAAATGCTCGCTCTCGGCCCTGCAGCCGGGATCGAAGCTGAGCTCGAGGCGGAACGGCGCGTTATCCGTGCCGTATACGTTCAGATCAAGGTCTATGCCGTCGTCCGTGGGAATTACGGTAAACTCAAAGATCATATCGGTGCCGGGGACGGTGCCTCTCTTTGAATGGTCCATTTTGTGCCAGTCCGGGGTCGCGGGCTTTTCGGAAAACGGGAGATTGTAGCGGCCCTCCATTTTCTGATATAGCCTGAATACCACGGGAGCGCCGGAATCGATATAAGCCCTGTCCGCATGAGTCCCGTCGGGGCGCAGCGCCTCAAGCTTTTCGGGAACGAAGGCCCTGTGCTCAAAAAAGCTCGCTCCGAGCTTAAAACCGCAGGTGAGCGACCCGGATCTGAAATACAGGAAGCTCGAACAGCCGCTGATGACCGAATATGAAAAACGTCCCGAGCGCGCGCGGATGATGTTTGAGTCGGTGTAGAAACGGCGGTATTCGGAAGGAATGCCGCAGCCGTCGTGCTCAAGATCGATAAGCTCCGGCAGCAGCATGAATTCGCAGGCGCAGTCCTGATGCGGGATCCCTTTCATGTCGCACAGACCGAAGATATAGTTTGCGGCGTCGAGGAATTCGGGAATATTGTATCTATGCCCGATATAGAGATATTCAAAATAATAGTCGGTCGGATAGTAGACCTTACCGCGGTCCTGACGCGTGGAATTGTTGGTGAAGATACTGCCGTCGGGTTCGATGTAGGTGAGCATCATACGAAGGTTGCGGATGACGTATTCACAGTAGGTATCGTCGCCTGTGGCGGCTGCGAGCATGATCAGGGCATTGTTGGTGACGCGGTTGTAATTGCCCGCAGAACGCTCAGTGTACTCGCCGTCTTCGTTGCAGTCAATGCCTTCGTCGAGATACCTCCCGGCAGACTCCGCGAATGAGGGATCGCCGAACACCTTAGTGCACATACATAGCGCCGAAGCTATGGCCCAGCGGTGGTTCGGAGTGTGGAAACCGCCGTGTTTTACGGACTCGGCCGCATTGAGTATGACCGGTTTCATGATCGAGAGGATGCGCGCGATATCGGCTCTGTCCGAAAAATCCCTCTCCAACAGGCAGTATACGGGCAGCATGCGCTTTATGCAGAAGGAAGTGTCGGGGGCGGAATGGAAATTACAGTCGTTAAAGTCAAAGGAACCGTCCTCATGCTGCACGCTCTTTATGAAATCAAAGCCGGCAAGGATCCGTTCGTACAGGGCGGCAGAGTCCTTAAACCGGCTCTCGGGCGTCACATAAGCGGTGATCATCAGCATGGTCTGATAGATCGCGAACTTGGCCTCAATGAGGTCGAACTGATCGCGAAAGCCGCCGAAATAAGGCGAACCCTCTTCGGATACCTGACGGTTGATCGCCTGCTCAACCCTTATATCGTTATCCTTAACTACGGTAAGATAATGCTGTCTCATGCCTGCCTCCGTTTCTAAGTTGCTCGAAAACACCCGGTTTTAAACGTGTAAACAATGGATTTCATATTAAGAATAGCAATAGGGCGGATAATAGTCAATAATGATTTAACAGGTGTTAAAACACGGACTAGAACAAGGGTACATGCCGCTGATGACATGTACCCCTGTCCTAGATATAGAATAAAAGTAGCTGGCAAAGTAATCTGCCCGAACGGGCATGGCGCAAGGATTAAAGCGCGCTGTCACGCTCCTCGCCTGAGGCGGGACGATCCTTGCGGCTGCATCTGCGTACGCAGAGCAGAGTGATGATGACTGCGGCGGCAAAACAGAGCACACCGACCAGTACATATCCGCCGACGGAATCCGAAAGCAGGAAGGAGCCGTATACGGAATACATCTCGCCTACGCCGGCGATCCGGTTCATGTTCATGAACGACAGTACGAGCATCACCCCGACAACAGCGGTCGCCGCAGCCAGTTCCGCAATCTTTTTGCGCTTATGATCACGGATAAGTACGTCTTTTCTGCGCGTGATCTCATTTAACGCACTGTCATTATCATACTTCATATAAAACTCCTCCTTCCCCCAATGATCCGCATCCCCCCGAATACGTTTTCACCCATTAGTACCGTTTGGAGGGCAGATTACTCACCTGTATGAAAAAATTTTTATTTTTTACTTTTTATTCTTTGACCCTGATATCAGGCAGACCTGTCACCGGAACTCCTGCCCATGATGCGGCGCCGGCCCGGTATGTAGAGCGCGGCAGCGGCGGCTGCGGGCAGGCAGTAGCCTATATATGAAGCCGGGCCCGGTTCCGATACCAGGAGATTGTATATGCCGTGCAGTGTTACGGAAAGCGAGAGCGCGCCGAATATTCCGGCGACCGAGAGCACCCGGAGCCTGCGCGCGTCCGTGAGAATGATGACCAGCGCGAGGGCGCATACCAGATGCAGCACACCGACCGACAGGCCGCGTATCAGGATGTAGGTGAAATCGCCCGAACCCGACGAGAGCATATAGCAGCAGTTCTCGAAGGTGGCAAAACCCAGCCCGATGCCGGTACCGCAGATAAACAGCCTCCTGTCGCTCGGATAGAAAACGAACATGTAAAACAGCAACGGCAGCATCTTCATGATCTCTTCGACAACGGGCGAGTAGTAGACAGACGCGGTCTGCGCGTCGACACCCGAGGCTCTGCTCAAGAATGCGCTGATATACGCAGAAAGCAGGCATACGATCATGCCCATGATGAACGATCCGACAAAACGCCTCGATGCGCGGTCAATGAACAGCAGCGAGATCAGAAGCGGTATTTCTATGCAGATAAGGATATTTTCCGAATATATCATCGCGCCGCCTCCTTTTCTGCGGGAGAGACCGCGGGAGTACCGAGCGTGGTGTATGTGATATAGGACTCGGTAAAGAATATCAGTGATATCCAGCTGCAAAACTGCGGGAAAAAGTACATCGGCTCAGCACTCATGTACATCGAGGAGAGCCCCCAGGCGAAGCAGACCGCGGACATCGAGACGGCTGCTGCGGCATCGGCGGTTGTTTTTGAACGGACGATCTTAACGAAGGCATTGCACATCAGTGCAACGAGCATTGTGTACATGATAACGTAGCAGGCCGAATCGACTATGATGTTCAGAGGCTCGGGAAGAAAAGAGATCCAGCCCTCGACAACCGTTATGCCCAGTACAAAAGCGGCGAAGAATATCCATTCAAGCCTCCTGAAGCCGTGTGAGAGTCTGACCGAACGGACGGCGTGGCAGCAGAAGTAGGCAAAAGCTATGCCGGATATGATATCCTTTACGACCTCGCCGCTCCACATGATCCAGAGTATCACGGAGATAACGGAGAATATCAGGGTACCGATGACCTCGAGCACAGCCTTTTTCCCGGCATCCTTAAAAATGATGGCGAGAGCGGAGGCAAACAGCAGGAACATGCCGATATCACCGACATCGTTCGCACCGAACGGAAAACGGTAATCGGTATCGAGAAGAACATGGATCAGCCAGTAGACCGAGGAGAAAAAAGTACACAGCAATCCGTAAGCCACATAAAGTATGCCCACCCGGGCGTGCGTTCTGTTGATGAAACGGAGGACCCTGAATACCAGATAGCCGATCAGCAGGATCGCGAATACATCCATCGCGGCGCGCATAACATCATTATTCATGCTTTTTCTCCTTGTTCAGATCGCGGACACGTATGCAGAGGAGAGTAACGAGAATTCCGAAGACAAAAGCCAGTGCGCCGAGTGTTATATAGCCTGCGGCGGCTGAGTCGAGAAATAAAAAAGTCATCATGATTCCTTTCACGGGCAGGCCCGTTATAATTCAAAGCCCATTTCAATGAGCCTGGTTTTCAGTGATTCTTTGCCGCGCGCGATCAGATTGTAGACCTGCTTGCGGTTCTTTTTGAGTACAGCCGCGACCTCATCGGCGGACATTTCCTCGAAATATGTCAGGTACAGCGCCTGTCTGTATTCGGGATTGATCCTGCTCATGGCTTCGTAGAGCATCCGGGAACGTTCGTCCTTTAAGAGTTCGGCGTCGGGCACGCCGTCGTCGGCGGTGAGCGCCTCATCCAGAGGGACAAAAAAGAAATGATCGCGTCTGAGCTTTTTATAGGCGAGATTGCGTCCGATCGCGAAGAGCCAGGTCTTAAAGCTGCTCTTGCCCGAGAAAGAGGCGGTTCCGGAAGCGATGACGGCAAAGGCGTCGAGCATCAGCTCCTCGGCATCCTCCATATTGTGCAGGAATCCGTAGAGAAACAGAGTGAGCGGATCGCGGTACCGCTCGAGAAGTGTTCGAAGGTCATCATCGGCAGCGGAGTCGAGGTAACGGAGATAAACGGCCTCATCGGCCTCGCCTCTGATCATGGATGATCACCTCCCCGACATTTTTTCTCAAGTATGATTGTAAATGATAGAGTATTGAAAATCAACAATTCATGAATATAATCTTTCTATGGGATATCCCGCGTTTTTAAGCGGTATCGTCCCGCAACGAAAATGCAAAAGGGGTTGGGGAAATGGAAAAAAACACAAACAGTGTACAGGCTACGCCTCTGGGCGGAAAAGTGTGGTTCAACGCGATATTCTTCGGACTGATCGGACAGATCGCGTGGATCGTCGAAAACATGTACTTCGCGACCTTCGCGCAGGATGTTTTTGCCAATTCAGGCAGGAGCGACATGTCCTACTGGGTCACGACGCTGATGGTCATCCTCTCGGCGGTCGCGGCTACAGCGACGACGGTCTTTGCCGGCGCATGGTCCGACAGAGCGGGCAGGAGAAAGCCTTTCATAGCTTTCGGATATATATTCTGGGGCATTACGATCATGCTCTTCGCGCTGCTCCCGATGAAGGTTTCGTCGGGTTCGGTATTCATGGTGGCGGTGCTCATCATACTGTTTGACTGCATCATGACGTTCGCGGGCTCGACCTCGAACGACGCCGCTTTCAACGCATGGGTGGCCGACAACACGGACGATACGAACAGGGGAAAGTTAAACGGCATCCTCTCGATCCTCCCCGTCATAGCGGTGGTCATCGTGTTCGTGGGACTCGGAGGTCTGTACAATTCGGCAAACGAGAGCAATGCGGCATTTTTTGTTGTTATCGGGCTCATCCCGCTGATCTCGGGCATCATCGCGCTTTTCGTCATGAAGGACGCGAAAGGACTGAGCGCCGTAAAAGCAGGCGCTAAAGATACGCTCGGTGATACCTTCTACGGTTTCAGGCGAGAGACGATCCGCGGCAATAAGATGATGTATGTGACACTTATAGCCGCATGCCTTATCGGGACCGCGCAGCAGACATTCTATTCGTATCTGATCAATTTCCTGATCATCACCTTAGGGCTCGGAGACGGCTTTGTGATCCCGATGGCGGTGATCATCCTCGGAAGCGCTGTGGTTACCGGTATCTTCGGATTCATGTATGACAAATACGGGCGCAGGAGATTTTATTTCCCCGTACTTCTCATGACAGTTATCGGCATCCTCTCTTTCTACTGCATACAGTATGTTTCGGGCACGGCTCGGAACCTCCTGCTGTATGCCGGCGGCATCGTGATGATGGGCGGACTGCTCTCGCTCCTTGCGGCACTCAACGCGAATTTCCAGGATAATATCCCGGCAGGCAGCGAAGGCAGGGTACAGGGCGTCAGGATGTGCTTTACCGTGCTGATCCCCATGATCATCGGACCCATTATCTCTCTGATACTCGGACTCGACGCGATGGGCATCAACGGGAGCGATTTCGTGCCTCCCTTCAGCCTCTACGCCGCTGCGGCTATCGTTGCCTCGATCGCGGTGATCCCTGTGGCTGTGATCAGGAGAAAAGCGGCAAGATAAGCCGTTTTATGCGGAAACACCCGCTTTTTCGCGGAAAAGCTCGGCATTGCATTGTATTCCGAGAGATGATATAATAACAATGTATGACTATGCGTAAAAATGTAAAAATAGTCATTACACGGGGGCAGTTTTGGACAAATACCTATTGATCATAGACGGCTCGAGTCTCCTTACGACACAGTTCTTCGGGAACCTTCCCGCAGAGGTGATGTTCGCGAAGACGGACGAGGAGAAGGCCAAGTATTTTTATAAGATAATGCAGACATCGAAGGGCGTATACACAAATGCGGTCTTCGGTTTCGTGCGTTCTCTGATGACCATAATGAAGAACCAGAAGCCCGCGTATATCGCGGTGGCATGGGACATGAGCCGCAACACGTTCAGGCGCGAGCTGTATCCCGATTATAAGGCGAACAGGGGCGAGACCCTGCAGCCGCTCGGAGAACAGTTCGGGCTTTGTCAGGATGTGCTGAAAAGGCTCGGCATCAGGCAGTTCATGGATGAGAGATACGAGGCTGACGATTTCTGCGGCAGCCTTGCGGCGCGTTTTGAAAAGGATATACCCGTGCGCATCATGACCAAGGACAACGATTATCTCCAGCTGGTCACCGAGCGCACGAATCTGTGGATCATCCATTCCACAGCCAAGAAAACGGACGAGCTCTACGCGAAATACAAGCTCCCGAAGGACGGGAGCGCGGCGGACCGCAGTTTCCCGCTAAATCCCGAGAGAGTGGTTTCGGAGTTCGGTGTGGAGCCGGCCTCGATTCCCGATCTTAAAGGACTGCAGGGTGATTCATCCGACAATATCAAGGGCGTTCCGGGCGTCGGACCCGCGACGGCGGTCGCCCTTATCGCGAAATATAAGACAGTCGAAGCGCTGTACGCGGCGCTCGAGGGACTCGACGGCAAGGAACTC
This sequence comes from Lachnospiraceae bacterium, assembly GCA_016288005.1. Lineage (GTDB taxonomy): Bacteria > Bacillota > Clostridia > Lachnospirales > Lachnospiraceae > RUG11977. Next base: position 26,263 of record JAEEXY010000021.1, on the reverse strand, counting down.
AAGGCTCTGGCCGCCTCATGGAAGGAGATCGGCATCTCACGTTCGCCGATCAACAATCTGCTGAAGACCGACGAGCATGAACTGGTGGGACGCGAGGCAGCATTCCTCAGCAAAAAGCTCGCGACGATCAAAAAGGACATAGATCTGGGAGACTTAACGCTCGAAGACCTGTCCGCGCATATCGATAACGCCGCTGCGGCCGAGGTTTTCGATGAGCTGGAGTTCAAGTCTTTAAAGCCCGATTTCGGAACCGAAACGAAGGCTGTCTCGTCTATTGACTATAAGGTTACCTCGGATCTGTCCGGGATCGAGGAGCTGGCAGGGAGACTTACCGCCGCGAGCGCGGACGGAGCGAGACATACCGGTACGCATATCGGCATAGCCGCGCTCGGAGACGCATCGGGCATGCTCGGCATCGCGCTGACCGTCAGTGAGGAGGAGCACCTCTTCATCAGGGCGGAGGGCTTTGTAAACGGCACATACCTGCTCGATCTGCTGACCAGGCTCGATGATTCGGGCGTATGCCTGACGGGCTTCGATCTGAAGAACTGTGTTAAGCTGGTCGGTTCGGAGGGCTTTATGGACGCGTTTGACGCGTCGGTTGCCGCATATCTGCTCGATCCGATCTCGGGTTCCTACGATCCCGCGTCGGTTTACCGTTTTGTGACAGGAGATATCAGACCTTCCGCAAAGGATGTGCTCGGAAAACGCAGCGTGAGAGCGGCGTTCGAAGAGACTCCCGACGATATCATAAAGCTGGCGGTTTACGAGAGCGATTCGGCTTACCGCTGCTACGGCCCCTTAAGCGAGAGACTTAAGGAAAGCGGCATGGAACGCATCTTTTACGATATCGAGATGCCGCTCATATATACACTGGCGGGCATGGAGCGTGTCGGTGTGCTGGTTCGGCCCGAACTGCTCGAGAGCTTCGGAAAGAGCCTGGCTTCCGACATCGAGAGGATCGAGAACGAGATCTACGATTATGTCGGAGAGAAGTTCAATATCAATTCGCCCAAACAGCTGGGCATCATACTGTTTGAAAAACTGAGGCTTCCCCACGGGAAAAAGACCAAGACCGGATATTCGACGTCGGCCGAGGTACTCGAAGAGATCAAGATCGAGGATCCCGTGGTCGAAAAGATACTCGATTACAGGAAGCTGACCAAACTAAAGTCCACCTACGCGGACGGACTGGGTGACTACATAGAGGCTGACGGCAGGATCAGGACCACGTTCAACCAGATGGTCACCGCTACCGGCAGGCTCTCGAGCACCGACCCCAATCTTCAGAACATACCGATCAGGACAGAGCTCGGCAGAGAGCTCAGAAAAGTATTTGTTCCCGCGGACGGGTGCCTGTTCGTGGATGCGGATTATTCGCAGATAGAGCTGAGGATACTGGCGTCGCTCTCGGGCGACGAGAAGCTGATCGCGGCCTATAAGGACGCGAAGGACATTCACCGCGCGACCGCGGCCGAGGTTTTCCATACTCCTTACGACGAGGTTACCCCGGAGCTCAGATCGCGCGCCAAGGCCGTTAATTTCGGCATTGTTTACGGCATCAGCTCATTCGGGCTGAGCAACGGGCTCGGCATACCGATCAAGGAGGCCGAGAAATACATTGCGGATTACTTTGAGACCTATCCGCAGATCAAGTCCTATCTGGACGGGCTCGTAAAGACCGCGCGCGAAAAGGGCTACGCTGTTACGGGCTTCGGCAGGAGACGTCCTATCCCTGAGCTTACCTCGCAGAATTACATGCAGAGGCAGTTCGGAGACCGTGTGGCGATGAACTCGCCGATACAGGGCACCGCGGCTGACATCATCAAGATCGCGATGATACATGTCGATGCGAGACTGAGGCGTGAGCTGCCCGCGGCCAGGCTGGTGCTCCAGGTGCACGATGAGCTGCTCGTCGAGACCCCGGCTGAGCTGGTTGACGAGGTCAAAAAGATACTTATCGAGGAAATGAGGGGAGCTGCCGATATGGCGGTATCCCTTGAAGTTGGAATAGCGTCGGGACACGACTGGTACGAGGCGCACTGATGCGCGTTAGGATCTGATTATGAGAGTGATTGGCTTGACCGGCGGCGTCGGAAGCGGGAAATCTTATGTCGCGGGAGTGATATGCAGGTATTTCCCGGTGATCCATATCAACACGGACGACATCGCGCGCCGGCAGATGATGAAGGGCGGGCCGTCGTACGCGCTGGTGCTCGAATGGCTCGGTGACGGGATACTTAAGCCCGACGGGCAGATAGACCGCTCAAAGGTCGCGGATATTGTTTTTAACGATGATGAAAAGCTTCAAAAACTGAACTCAATCACGCATCCGCTGGTTACGCGGGAGGTCATGAGGATCATCGATCTGGTCGACCGCGGCGAGGTCATGAGCATGATGTACGGGCGGCCGCAGAAATACAGCGCGGTGCTCGTTGAGACGGCGATATTAAAAGAAGCGGGATACGATGAATTCTGCACCGATATCTGGTATGTGTACGCGCCGAAGGAGGAACGTATCGGAAGACTGATACTTTCGAGAGGCTATACGCGGGAGTACGCGGAATCGGTTATCTCATCGCAGGCAGACGATGAGGAGTTCAGATCATACTGCACCGGCGTGATAGACAATCACGACGGCATAGAGGGCGGCAGAGTCCTCGCTCAGGTGAGAGCACTGATGAACGGTGAGGAGGCATAGCGGAATGAACGAACAGCTTGTATTCGGTTTGGACATCGGAACACGAAGCATAGTAGGTACGGTCGGTTACAGACGTCACGCGCATGATTTCACGATCGTTGCGCAGTCCGTGCGTTTTCATGAGACCAGAGCCATGCTCGACGGACAGATCCACGACATTAACGCGGTCGCGGGCACGATCGGAGAGGTACGCCGCGAGCTCGAGCAGAAGCTCAGCATGAAGCTTTCCGAGGTCTGCATCGCCGCTGCGGGACGTGTGCTCAAGACCATGCAGGTCAGGACCGATTATGAGCTTGGCGATGAGATGGTGATCACCGATGAGCTGATCCGCTCGATGGAGCTGATCGGAGTCGAGCAGGCCCATGAGGAGCTCAGAAAAAAGATCGAAGGCAGCTTTTTCTGCGTCGATCATTCCGTTATTAAGTATTATCTCGGCGATATCCCGATCACCAATCTGGAGGGCCATAAGGGCCGCAGGATCGGCGCGGACATCATCGCGACATTCCTTCCGCAGGACGTTATCGACGGATTGTACGCGGCTACCCAGCGCGCGAACCTGAACGTCGTAAACCTCACGCTCGAGCCCATCGCCGCGATCAATGTGGCGATCCCCGAGAAGTTCAGGCTGCTGAACCTTGCGCTCGTCGATATAGGAGCCGGAACATCCGATATCTGTATCACAAAGGGCGGTTCGGTAACGGCATACGGCATGCTGCCGAAGGCGGGAGATTACCTGACCGAAGCGATCATGCAGAAGTACCTCGTCGAGTTTAAGACCGCCGAGGATATCAAGATCGCTCTTTCCGGCAAAAAGAAAAAGATAGCTTACCTCGACATCATGGGGCTGAAGCAGAGCGTTTCGGCGGACGATGTCAAGTCTACCATAGACAGTGCGGTCGGTGACCTGGCGACAGGCATCGCAAAGCAGATCAGCGAGCTCAACGGCGGAAAGCCCGTCAGCGCGATATTCCTGGTCGGAGGCGGCGGAAAGATCCCCGGATTTACCGACAGGCTCGCGGCGGTGGCCAAGCTTCCGAAGGAGCGTGTTGCCTTAAGAGGAGATGAGGTGCTCGGTGAGATACGTTTCCTCGAGAACAACATCGTCAAGGATTCGACGCTGATCACGCCCATCGGTATCTGCCTCAACTACTACGAGCAGAACAATAATTTCGTTTTCGTAAAATGCAACGGAGACCTCGTAAAGCTCTACGACAACGGCAGGCTGACCGTTATGGACGCGGCGGCCGGAGTGGGCTTCCCGAACGAGAACCTCTTCCCCCGCAGGGGAAAGGAGCTTGAGTTTTCCGTCAACGGCCAGAGGAGGCTCATCAGGGGCGAGCCCGGCGAGTCGGCCACCGTTACGGTCAACGGGCATCCCGCATCGGTTTCTTCGGGCATCATCAGGAACGACATCATCGAGATCAAAGAATCGACCGCGGGTCCGGACGCGCATGCGCGGATATCGGACATTGCCGAGGCCGGCAGGAGCATAACCTTCTACGTTAACGGCAAGAGGATCATCTGCCCGAGACTGGTCTACCGCGGCAGCGAGTGCGTGACCGAGGGTACCGAGATCAGGAACGGCGACGACATAAAGGTCCTCGATTACTACACCGTCGACAAGCTGATCGAATACATGGACGTGGCGCGTGAGGGTACCGTGCTCGTCAACAATATCATTGCTCTGGGCAATGAAAAGGTATATGAGAATTTCTCGGTGGACTTCGGTATTGCCGCGGAAGAATACAGGCGCGAAGAGGAAGAAGTAAAACAGCCCGAGGAGCCTGTCGCAAAAAAGAACGTGAACCCGATAACCGTTATCGTGAACGGCCTGCCAGTGGTGCTCACCGGACGCGAGAAATACAAGCTCGTCGATGTGCTTGATTTCTATGAGTTCGACACATCGGGACATTCGGGCAACGAAGCCGTGATCCGCGTAAACGGAAAGCCCGCGGATTTTACGGCGCCGGTCGGTGAGAATTCGCAGATCGAGCTTTTCTGGAAGAAATAATGTAAGGAGTCTGTTTCAGGTGGAATTTTGTGCGCTGGCAAGCGGCAGCAGCGGAAACTGCATCTATGTGGGTGCGGGGGATTCAAAGCTGCTCGTCGATGCCGGGATCAGTTGTAAAAAGATCGCGGAGGGACTGGCCTCCCTCGGTATAGATCCGGGTATGATACAGGGGATACTCATAACCCACGATCACTGCGATCATATTCAGGGTGCGGCGGTATTCGCGCGTAAGTTCAACGTGCCGATCTACGCCACGCCTCTCACGCTGGAGTATATCTGCAAAAAAGCGGTTTCCGCTCCGGGACCGCATCTGCAAAGACCTGTCGATCCCGATGCGGATTTTTATGTGGGATCGATACATGTGAGGCCGTTCAGGATCTCACATGACGCCCTCGACCCGGTAAGCTACGCGGTTGAGGCTGACGGCGAAAAAATAGGCTTTGCGACGGATCTGGGCGTCTACGACGAGAAAACGGTCGAGGCGCTATCTGACTGCGATGCGCTCTACATCGAGGCCAATCATGATGTGAATATGCTGATGCTCGGGAGCTATTCTTACTCCACGAAGCTCAGGATCAATTCTCCGCTCGGTCACCTCTCGAACGAGGACTGCGCGGCGCTGATACTGCGGGTACGCACCGAAAGGCTCAGACACGTCGTGCTCGGACATATCAGCAAAGAAAACAATCTCGAGGAGCTGGCCTACGAGACCGTCAGGCAGGCTCTGACGGCGGATACGAGGTTTGGGACCGATACTCATCTGATGGTCGCGAACCGCTACGATCCGAGCGCGCTGATCAGATTGTAAGAAAAGGAAAGGGATAAAGAGCAATGAAAAAGGTAATCATCACGGTAGTAGGTAAGGATTCCGTCGGGATCATCGCAAAGGTCTGCACATATCTTGCAGCCCATCACATCAACATACTCGACATTTCGCAGACCATCGTATCAGGATATTTCAACATGATGATGATCGCGGACACGGCCGCGTCGGACCGCAGCTTTGAGGAAGCCGAGTCGGATCTCGAGGCTCTCGGCAGCGAGATCGGATGCAGCATCAAGGTGCAGCGCGAGGAGATCTTTGACATGATGCACCGAGTGTAACCCGACGGCACCGTAGGTGTGCCGGTCGAGAGAAAGCCACGTGCAAGCTTGCTTGCAGCGGGACTTTCTGTTCGAACGGCAAAACAGGCGAAGCCTGTGTCGGGTTACCGAGGAATATACATCGAGTGAGTTTACTCACGAGATGATGCATATAAGGGAGAAAGCAATGATCAATATTACCGAAGTCGCGGAAACCAACGCGATGATAGAGAAAGAAAACCTGGATGTGCGCACGATCACGATGGGTATCAACCTGTTCGACTGCATTGACGGGGATCTCGACAGATTGTGCGGGAACATCTACAACAAGATTCGCAGCAAGGCAGGACGCCTCGTGGAGGTAGGAGAGCATATCGCGAAGAGCTACGGCATCCCCGTAGTTAACAAGAGAATATCGGTCACCCCGATCGCAACGATCGGAGCCGCGGCATGCAGGACCTCAGCCGACTACGTCAGGATCGCGAAGACGCTCGATGAGGCGGCAGGCAGCATCGGAGTCAATCTGATCGGAGGCTACAGCGCCATCATTTCCAAGGGCATGACCGACAAGGAGGTCATTTTCCTCGATTCGATCCCCGAGGCGCTGGCTGTAACGACCAGACTCTGCAGCTCGGTCAATGTCGGCTCGACCAAGACCGGCATCAATATGGACGCGATACGCAAGATGGGCGAGATCGTAAAACTCACATCCGAGCGTTCTTACGGCACCGAATCCTTAGGCTGTGCAAAGCTCGTCGTATTCTGCAACGCGCCCGACGACAACCCGTTCATGGCGGGTGCCTTCCACGGCATGACCGAGGGTGAGGCGGTCATCAATGTCGGAGTCAGCGGACCAGGCGTTGTAAAGGCGGCACTTGAGAGCGTCAGGGGCGAGAGCTTTGAGGTGCTCTGCGAGACCATTAAAAAAACCGCATTCAAGATCACTCGTGTGGGCCAGCTCGTTGCGAGGGAAGCCGCGCGTGAGCTTAACGTGCCTTTCGGCATCGTTGACCTGTCGCTTGCGCCGACACCCGCGATCGGCGACAGCGTGGCTGATATCTTAAAGGAGATCGGACTGGAGCATCCCGGCGCGCCCGGAACCACCGCGGCGCTTGCCCTGCTCAACGATCAGGTTAAAAAGGGCGGTGTTATGGCGAGCTCTTATGTAGGCGGACTCTCGGGCGCGTTCATTCCCGTCAGCGAGGACCGCGGCATGATCGAGGCCGTCAACGCCGGAGCGCTGACGCTCGAAAAGCTTGAAGCCATGACCTGCGTATGTTCCGTCGGACTCGATATGATCGCTATCCCGGGCGATACCTCGGCAGCGACTATATCCGGCATTATCGCGGATGAGATGGCCATCGGCATGGTCAATCAGAAAACTACGGCCGTACGCCTTATCCCTGCTATCGGGATGAAGGTTGGCGATACACTGAATTTCGGCGGACTGTTCGGAGAGGCTCCGATCATGCCCGTAAACAGCTTCTCGTGTGAGAGTTTCATTGCGCGTGAGGGCAGGATCCCGGCCCCCATACACAGCTTTAAGAATTAAGGACGGATTAAGGACATTATGAGAAAAAGTGAATTTGATGATTTTGCGCCCGAGGACGGGTTCTATGAGGATGCCGGCGACGAAGCGTCTTTTGAGAACGAGCCCGAAGGCGAAGATTTCGACGGCGACGGTGAGTTCTCCGATGACGAAGGTTATCCCGGAGACGGATACTATCCCGAAGACGAAAGTGACGAGTATACGGAGGCGGATTTCTGCGAGACCGATGACGGCTATGCGGACGGATCCGATGATCCGGAAGGAGACGGCGTGAACGGCGGAGGCAATGATGACGGCGGCAGGAAAAAGGGTATGCCCCTGGCTGCCAAGATAGGACTTATCTTCCTCGGAGCCGTGATACTTTTCGCTGTCTGGGCACTCGGGACCAACTCGGGACGAAGCTTCTGCATGGGCTTTGTTGCCAGATTCGTAAAGCAGAACGCGGGCCTCAACGATCCCGACACGGATGAGATCATAGGCAGTTCAGCGATACCCACCGACGAGCTTCCGAACGGAACCATCAACATCGGTGATGACGGTGAGATCAAGATCATAGATAACGACGGAAATGAGGTTGCGGATACATTTATCGACCCCAGGAGCGAGGATTACGTTACCACATACCTGATCTTCGGTCTGGAGCAGATCAACGGCGCGGCCAATACCGACGCGATCATGCTCGTTTCGATTAACACAAAGGACAATACGATCAAGATGACCTCGCTGCTGCGCGATACATATGTGAATATCCCCGGCTGGGATAAGAATAAGCTCAATTCCGCTTACGCAAAGGGCGCTCACGGCGCGGAGACCGGTGCGGAGGCGAGAGCCAGAGGCGCGGCGCTTCTGGCCAAGACCATCGAGCAGACCTATGATATTAAGATATCGGGATATGCGAGCGTTAATTTCAACAGCTTCGAGAAGATCGTCGACAGACTCGGCGGACTCGACATCGAGCTCGGCGAAAAGGAAGCGAAATACCTCAATACGACAAATTATATCAGCAATCCCGAATACAGGAATGTAGTGCCCGGATGGAATCATCTGAACGGCAATCAGGTAATGGGATATGTGCGCGTGCGTAAGGAAGAGACTCTCGGCGGCTCAAACAACGATTACGGAAGAACCGTCAGACAGCGCCGCGTGATCAGCGCGATCGTCAGCAAGTACAAGTCGACCAAGCTTACCGACCTGTTCTCGCTGACCAAGGACCTCATCGGATACGTTAATACGAACCTGACCGAGAAGCAGATACAGGACGCCCTGGCGATGATCGTGAACAACGGTATCTATACGACCAAGTCTTTCAGGGTTCCTTACGGAGAGACCTTCTCGGACAGCGGAGAAGCGGGTATATATAACGGATCCAAGTATGTTACCTGGACGCTCGTAATGAACGAGGAGCAGCTGCAGGATAATATCAAGGCTCTCCACAGGTTCATTTTCCTCGATCCCGAAGAGCCCTGATCTGCCGCTGATACGGAGGGAAGCCATGGAGCAAACCAATAACCCCGATGAACTGATCGAGATAAAACCCGACAGGATACCGGAGGAAGAAGAAAACGACATAAAGATCTACGATATCGGTGAAGGCGAGGCCGCAGGCCCCGGACCGGAGCCATGGGATTATACGCCCGGGACCGGTGACGCCGGGGACATACCTGAGTCCGGGAGTACGGGAGACATACCCGGACCGGGGAGCACCTCAGACATGCCCGGGACTGAGAATGACGGGGACGTACCTGCTGCGGAGAGTGCAGAGGATATACCTGTGCCCGCGGAGCCCGCAGAGGCGGCGGAGCTCGTCAAAGCCGCATATCCCGCGGAAGATGCAAATCCCGCAGAAGACGCAAATCCTGCCGATAACGAACAGCCTGCCGAAGCTGAAGAGGAGACAGACGATTTTGCCGAAGATATAGCCGAGATGGAGAATGAGGAAGCGGATATGGAGATGGTCGAAGCCATCGGCGATTCCATTCTTCAGCAGGTCAATTCGGAGATAGAAAACTCAATGATAATGGTGCCGATGAACGGTACCGTTCCCACCGAGGCCATGCCGGAGGGCGAAGAGTCCGGTCCGGACGACGGTGACGGGGAAGAGCCCCGGAAAGAGAACTTTTTCGCGCGCATTCCCTGGTGGGGATACATGGTAGCCGGCGTCGCGCTGGTGCTCATCGTCATGCTCACATGGGTTATGACTTCGGGCCCCGGCAAGGGACTGCTGGTCAAATGGGGCAGCAAATACGCGGCCGACAAGATCACATACGCGCCGGTACAGCCCGTCGATGAGGCGGAGGTGCCCGACGAGAGCGATCTGCCCGATATGCCCGAGAAACCGGATATTGAGGTGGTGGACGGAGACCATACCGTTGTCACTCCCGATATATCCCCGACGGAGGCTCCCGGGGACGATACGCAGGATGACCCGGAGGCAGCGGTCCTTAAGGATGTTTACAATATCCTGCTGATCGGTGAGGAGAATATCGGCGGCGGCTCATCGCGCGGACGCAGCGACCTGCTGATGATAGCTTCGGTAAACCGCAAAGAGAAGTCCGTTAAGCTTACTTCGATCATGAGAGACTGCCTTGTCGCGATCCCCGGACATATCGACAACAGGATCAATGTTGCATACACGATAGGCGGCGTCTCACTCCTGTACGATACACTGAAGGTCAATCTCGGCATAGAGATCGACAATTACATGCTCGTGAATTTCGAGAGCTTTGAGGATATAATCGATGCGCTCGGAGGCGTGGATGTGACGCTTACCGCGCAGGAGGCGGAGTATCTCAACACCACGAATTATATTTCAAAGCCCGAATACCGCAATGTCCGCGTCGGCACCAACCGTCTCAACGGCAATCAGGCGCTCGGTTACTGCAGGATCAGGGCCGTAGGCACGGCATCGGGCGAGTACAGTGATTTCGGACGTACGGGCAGGCAGAGGAACGTGCTCAACAGGATATATTCGACGCTTACGGGCAAGAACTATTTCGAGCTGCTCGGACTCGCGAACAGATGCCTGCAGTATGTGACGACAGACCTGACCGCGGAGGATATCGAGAAATACGTAGGTATTCTGACGGAAGTCGGATTTGATTCCGGGATACAGAATTACCGGATCCCTGTGAGCGGTACTTTTTCGGAAGCGCTGCTGCGAGGGATGATCGTCACCAAGATCGACCTTGAGGCCAATTCAAAGGCTCTGCACGAGTTTATTTACGGCAGCGGGGGAGAATGATCATTTTTATCTGCTCCGATCGGAGAAAAGGAGCGAAAGGCAAGCAGAATTCGGCGCAGCCGAAACTGCGAGTGCCTGAAAGGAACTTATGGAGATACAACTTTGGAGAGAAATACTTGAGCCCTACGCACTGGCAGTGGACGAGCTCAAGGTTAAGTTCGAGCATGTCCAGAACTCTTACAAAAAGGCGGGACTCTATTCGCCGATAGAGCAGGTGGACGGCAGGGTAAAGACCATATCCTCGATCCTTGAAAAGGTCCAGAAGAAGCATATCTCGCTGGACGATTTCGAAGCCGAGATCGACGATATCGCCGGTATCCGCATCATCTGCCAGTTCATCGAGGACATATACAAGGTCGTTGAGCTGATACGCAAGAGGACCGACATGAAGGTGGTCGAGGAGCTCGACTATATCAAGGACACCAAGCCTTCGGGATACCGAAGCTACCACATGGTCATCAAGTACAGGGTCGAGACGATACACGGGCCCAAGGATATTTTCGCGGAGATACAGATCAGGACGCTCGCGATGAATTTCTGGGCGACGGTCGAGCATTCGCTTCAGTACAAATACCGTCAGAACATGCCCGAGACCCTGCGTCAGAGGCTGCTCAAGGCCAGTGAGGCGATCGTCGTGCTGGACCGCGAGATGAGCCTTGTGCGCAGCGAGATCATGGACGCGCAGAATTCATTCACGATCAAGTCCAACGTTGTCGCGGATATCCTGACCAATATCCAGAACCTGTACAAGGTCGCCAACAAGCGTGAGATCATCAAGATACAGGACGAGTTCTTCAGGATATACGAGAGCGAGGATCTCGAGACGCTGCAGCATTTTGCCAAGGAACTCGATATCATTTCGGAAGGCTACAGGGCACAGTCACTGAGGTAGACGTACGGAGAAAAAGATGGATTTTTTACCCGAGAATTTTAAGATGAAAATGAAGGAGCTGTTGGGCGATGAGCTTGACAGCTTCCTCGATTGTTATAATGAGAAGCATAATGCGGGCATAAGGGTCAACACTCTTAAGCTCTCTCCCGAACGTTTCGCCGGGATCTCGCCCGTAGAGGTGACGAAGGTACCCTGGATAAAGAACGGTTTTTACTACGATGAGAGCGACAGAGCCTCGAAGCATCCGTACTATTATGCGGGGCTCTATTACATACAGGAGCCTAGCGCGATGACGCCCGCGTCGCTCCTGCCCGTGCAGCCCGGAGACCGTGTGCTCGATCTGTGCGCGGCGCCCGGAGGAAAGACGACGGAGCTAGGCGCGAAGCTGAAAGGTAGCGGAGTGCTGGTCTGCAACGACATCAGCAATTCACGCGCAAAGGCGCTCTTAAAAAACGTGGAGCTTTTCGGTATACGCAACGCTGTCGTGATCAGTGAAGCGCCCGCAAAGCTCGAGGACAGTTTTTGCGGGTATTTCGACAAGATACTCGTGGACGCTCCCTGCTCGGGCGAGGGTATGTTCCGCAAATCGCACGCGATCATTAAAAACTGGGAACAGTACGGCACGGGATATTACGCGAAGCTCCAGCGCCAGATACTGCCGAGCGCGGTGAAAATGCTTAAGGCCGGCGGATACATGATCTATTCGACCTGTACCTTCTCGGTTGAGGAGGATGAGGGCACACTGAAATGGCTGCTCGAAGAATACCCCGACATGGAGGTTTTGGAGACTGCGGATATCACGGCACCGGGCTTTGAGGGTTTCGCGCATGCCAGACCCGAGCTCGCGGACGGACCGGGCGAGATCTCCGGAGCGCTGAGACTCTATCCACACAGGATAAAGGGAGAAGGACATTTCGTCGCGCTGCTTAAAAAGAAGGCCGGCGATGATTCTCCCGGATCGGACCGGCATGTTCCCAAGGCACAGGCGACGGAATACTATACTGAAAAGGGTCGTCCCAACCGGTACGATGAGCGGACGCGAAAGACATATAAGAACATTTCTGCGGAAACCTTTGATTTCCTCGAAAAACTGGGCTTTGAGATCCCCGCTGAGCGTCTCGAGGTCCGCGAGGACAGGCTCTATATGCTGCCGGAAGGACTGCCGGCGCTCAAAGGCCTCAGGATCATGAGATCAGGCCTGCTTCTGGGTGAGATGAAGAAGGGACGGTTTGAGCCCTCACAGGCACTCGCATGCGCTTTGCACGCGGACGAGTATGACAATATCCTCGACCTGCCCTCTGACGGCACGGACGTTATCAGGTATCTGAAATGCGAGAGCATAGAGATACCCGCGGACACGCCTGACGGCTACGTGCTCATCTGCACCGACGGCTTCCCGTTAGGCTGGGGTAAGGCCGCGCAGGGACGTTTCAGGAACAAGTACCTGCCGGGCTGGAGGATGCAGTAAAGAGCATGCCGGCGCATGCATACGGAACGGAGAAGAGCGATGAGGCTTGATAAATATCTCGCGGACTGCGGGATCGGCACGAGGAGCGAAGTCAAGGAGATCGTGCGCAAAGGCAGGGTGAGCATGAACGGAACCGTGGTAAAGGACAGCGGCGCGGCGGTTTCGGAGGCTGACAGCGTAAGCGTTGACGGAAAAGCCCTCGGAGGCGTCGGAGAGCTTGCGAAAAAGCACTGGTTCATGCTGAACAAACCCGCGGGGACCGTGAGCGCGAATTCAGACGTGAGAGACGCCACGGTCATTGACATTTTTAAAAGCGAGGGGCTCAAAGGCCTGTTTACGGTCGGAAGGCTCGATAAGGACACAGAAGGACTGCTGCTCGTGTGTGACGACGGAGAGCTGAGCCATTATCTGCTCGCGCCGTCAAGAAGCGTTGAGAAGACCTATTTCGCGAGAGTCAGCGGTCGGCTGGCCCCGGACGCGGCCGAAAGATTAAGCGGAGGCATAGAGTTCAAGGACTTTGTCTCGCGCCCCGCAAAGCTTGAAATACTGGGCGAAGATGGGGATAATGATACCTGTGAGGCTCTCGTTACGGTGTGCGAGGGACGTTTTCACGAGGTTAAGCGCCTGCTCGCGGCGGTCGGAGGAGATGTGACGTATCTGAAAAGGATCGCGTTCGGACCGCTGAAGCTCGACGCACAGCTGAAGCCGGGCGAATACAGGGCACTGACCGATGCGGAGATACGTGAGCTCAAAGCCGCGGTCGGCAAATAATAAGAACGGAGCATCAATAATTCAGGATAAGGATTGACACTATGGCGGACAATAACGGAAAAAACGGCAAAGAGAAAAAGAGACTTGCTTTCAAGGCAAAGGGAGAGGTCGGGTATATCGATTCGAAAAAGCGCTATGAGCTGATCATGACGCTGATACTTTTTGCAGTGGCGGCGGGCATATTTGTGCTCGGACTGGCCCTAAACAAATGGGAGAAAGGCAATATTTTCACGATCATCGCGGCTCTGTTCGTGATCCCGATGGCCAGATACGCGACGACTTATATCATGTTCTTTCCCTTTAAGTCCGTTACAGAGGCAGAGGCAGCGGAGGCGGAAGCGGCGGCAAAGCCCGGCAGCATCATTTACGCGGACTATATCATGACTTCGGAGAAGCGTGCCATGATGCTCGCGTTCGCAGTGATCACCTCGGACAAGATCATAGGACTCACGGGCAGGAAAGAGGAGGATGTGCTCGACATCCGCAACTACATTCAGGACATCGTTACCCGCAGGGGATACGATTACAAGGTTACGATAACCGATGAGAAGTCAAAGTTCTTAAGCCTGCTCAGGGGCAGCGACAGCGCTGCCGAACTGGCTTTTGAAAATGATGAGGCTAAGGCGGCGTTCGATGAGGAACGTAAAAAGCTCTGCGGAGAGTTGGAATCGCTGATGCCGTAAGGCAGATGCTTTATACCGAAGGGACGAAGGTATCTTTTATCATGACGGGAGAATGGCATGCAGAGTTTTACGGCAGGTAAAAATGAGGACGGAATGCGCCTCGACAAATTAATAGACAGGATCCTGCCGCAGGCGGGTAAGGGCTTTGCCTACAAGATGCTCCGGAAAAAGAACATTGTCCTAAACGGCAAAAAGGCGGAAGGAAACGAGAGACTGTCGGTCGGAGACGAGATAAAGTTTTTCCTATCGGACGAGACCTACACCGCTATGGGCGGAGTCATTTCCCATGCGGCACCGGGTGCGGGCGGCAGTGACGCTGCACCGGTCGAGACTGCGGACAGAACAGGCAGTACCGGCAGGACTCCCGCTCGGCACGGGATCATAAACGGCGGCTTTGATTTCGCGGCAAATATCATCTATGAAGACAGCGACGTGATCCTCGTCAACAAGCCCGAGGGCATTTTGTCCCAAAAAGCGGGGCCGGATGATATTTCACTGAACGAATACCTGCTCGAATACGCGGTCAAAAAGCACGGACTGGACTTTGGCGCGCCTGCGACATTCAGACCCTCGGTCTGCAACCGTCTCGACCGCAATACTTCGGGCATAGTCTGCTGCGGGCTGAGCATGAAGGGCCTTCGTGCGCTCTCGGAGATGTTCCGTGACAGGACCGTGCATAAGTATTATCTCGCGCTCTGCAAAGGCGAGATAATCGTTCCCGAGCATAAAAAGGCATATCTGATAAAGGATGAGGCGACCAATAAGGTCACTGTCTCGGATCTTCCGGCAGAAGGCGCCGAACTGATAGAGACGGCATGGAGGCCGCTTAAATACATGAACGGATGCACCCTCACGGAGGTGGAGCTTTTTACGGGCAAGAGCCACCAGATCAGGGCACAGCTCGCGCACGAAAAACATCCGATCGCGGGTGACAGCAAATATGGCGATACGGCATTTAACCGCGCTATGCGCGACAGATATAAAGTAAGATCGCAGATGCTCGCGGCATACCGCATTGTATTTCCCCAAACGGAGATCCTTCCGGGGATATCCGGCAGGGAGTTCAGGGACGGGAAGGCGCTGGCGCATGCGCTGTGGGGAGACTGGTACGCTAGTGACGTGTAGGGAGAGGCAAGCAGAATTGTGCCGCAGGCACAAACTGCGAATGCTCGAAGAGAATCAGAATCGGCTGAAAGCCGATTCTAAAGCGGAGAGTATCTGGAATGAAGAAAGTACGGTTATTGGGGTTAATTACATTTCTGATAATTCTATGTTTATGCGGATGCGGGAAAGAGACCGGCGGTTCAGGAACTGTCGGGAACGAAGGCACATCGCAGGATAATGCAGCCGCGGGTATTCGGGACGAAGCAGAACCCGACGGCACGAGAGCGGACCGTACGGACGATACCGGAGCGGCAGGCACGGCCGATGACGCAACAGGCGGCAGTGGGATCGCAGGCGATCAGAACACCGATAACCGGACCGCGCATACGAACGGCAATCCCGCAGCGCAAACGGCGCGCGACTGGGTTAGCGACCCTTCGGCTGTTCATCCGCTTAGCGTGCCCGAAACGCCGCTTCCCGACTTTACTGCCGTGAGCGAGCTATACGACGCATTTTCAACTCAGATTTCCGATAACAAAAAAGAATTTTCCAAGCAGAAGACGGCCTCTTGCATTTACATCACCACCGAAGAAAAGCGCTCGATCCTCTCAAAGGATGAATATGTCGCGAGCATCGTGGACGTTTTCAACTGTGACGCGGGGTACGGGCTTTCCGCAGCAGCAGGCGTGAAGGTCAGGGGCAACTCGACCGCGGATCAGGGCGATGAGAAGTCCTACCGCATCAAATTCGAAAAGAAACAGGGGATGCTGGGACTTCACGAAGGACAGAAGTTCAAAAGCTGGGTGCTGATGCGTTCATTCTGGAATCTCGCGCCCGATCACATGGGCTTTGAACTGGCCAAGGCCATATTTGACGGCAAATATTACAGCAGCGACAGCTGTTATGTGAATCTGTACATCAACGGCGATTACAAAGGAGTCTATCTCTTATGCGAGCAGAATCAGGCCACGAAAGGGCGCGTTGAGGTGCATGAGCCCAAGGCGGATGAGTACGGCGCGGATATCGGGTATTTTATCGAGATGGACAATTATGCGGGCGATGAGCATCCGTATTTTACGCTCGATCACAAAAAGGTTGAGATGACCGATGTAAGCGGAAATACGCGAAAGACCTTCAGCAGGAATTACAGCATCAAGAGCGATATCAACAATGAGGAGCAAAAGGATTTCATAACGAAATACCTGAACGGCTGCTACGATATCCTCTACGAAGCGGCGGAGCATGACACTGCGTATATGTTTGACGGGGATATGAACGCGGTGCCGGCAGGAGACCGGTACGGCTCTGCCAAAGAGGCGGTTGAGGCTGTCATTGACACCGAGTCTCTTGCAAATATGCTGATCCTCGAGGAACTCGTGCACAACTACGATGTCGGTGCGGGAAGCTTCTTCATGGCGGTGGATCTTTCGGATGAGAGCATGTACGAGAGGCTGACCTTCTTGGCTCCCTGGGACTTTAACTGGGCTTATTATGAGTCGGGCAATGAGTATTTTGCCTGCACGTTCCAGAAACTCATGGATGACGGCTACGACCGGTCGAATATATGGTTCATCACGGCGATGAAAGCGGAGTGGTTCCGTGATATCGTAAAGGATAAATGGAAGGCTCTCGGCGAGACTTCCGCGATCGAAAACACGGCGAACCGTGTTGTTAATACCTGTGAGAAGCTTTCAAAGGACCTCGGGGACGAGGCATGGAAGGTCGATATGGTAAAGAATATCAGGACCTTTGTGAACGACAGGCGCAGGTGGCTCGATACTCAGTGGAACAGATGACATGAAAAACGGACCGCTAAGGGTTTTCCCCGGCGATCCGTGACGGGAGGCACAAAAGTTGGCACTTTGGAATTCGCGGGGACTCCGCGGCTCACAGCTCGAGGAATCCATCAATCTTACGAACGAAAAATACCGTGAGGGCGGACTGGCTCTGATACAGAAGATCCCGACCCCCATAACGCCCATCGAGATGGACAAGGCTCACGGTCATATCACGCTCGCATATTTTGACAAAAAGAGTACCGTCGACTACATCGGCGCGGTACAGGGTGTCCCCGTGTGCTTCGACGCAAAGGAATGCGCGACCGAGACGTTCGCGCTGCAGAACGTGCACGAGCATCAGGTCGAATTTATGCGTGATTTCGAGAAGCAGGACGGGATAGCATTCTTCCTGATCTATTTTAAGAGCCTCGACAAGTATTATTATCTGCGGCTCTGCGAGCTGGAGGTATTCTGGGAAAGAGCCAATTTGGGAGGCAGGAAGAGTTTCCGTACGGATGAACTGAACGGGGAATATTTCTTTGAAGGCAAAAACGGTTTTTTCGTGCCGTATCTGGAACTCATTCAGAAGGATATCGATGACAGGCCGGAATAATGCGGAAAACAGCCGGATACTGAAAGATATTTGATATTGCTGAAAAAAGTTCTTGACTAAGGTGATATAGTTCTGTATAATTCAATTCAATTTAGTAGCATGATAATATGGTAGCACATCAACGTGCTAAAGTGAATGAAAGGAATAAGCAGTGAAGGACAAATTATTGCACACTCCCGAAGGAGTCAGGGACATATACGGAAAAGAATACAGGGCGAAACTGTTCGTCGAAGAGCAGCTCATGGCTAAAATGAAGCTCTACGGTTTCGAGAGCATCGAGACCCCGACATTCGAGTATTTTGATATTTTCAGCGAGGAAAGAGGCAGCGTCAGTGCGAAGGACATGTATAAATTCTTCGACCGCGAAGGCAATACGCTGGTCTTAAGACCCGATATCACGCCTTCGATCGCGCGCTGCATCGCCAAGTATTACCGCGACTGTACCGGTCCGGTCAGGCTTTCGTACCACGGACAGACATTTATCAACAGCAGCGAGTATCAGGGTAAGCCCAAGGAATTCACGCAGATCGGCGCGGAGCTCGTAAACGACGCATCGGTTGAGGCCGATGCCGAGATGATCGCGCTGACCGTCGAATGCATGCTGGCGGCCGGAATCCCCGAGTTCCAGATAGAGATCGGAGAGGTCGGATTTTTCAAGGCGATCGTTCGCGAGGCAGGGCTTGGCGAGGACGATGTCGATGAGATGAGGGCTCTGATCAACGACAAGAATTCCTTCGGTCTCGAGGATCTGATGAGGCGCTACGATATCGATGAGAAGCTCTCGAAGATCATCGTAAATCTTCCCACGCTTTTCGGACCGCCCGAAAAATTAAAGGATTTCAAGGCTCTTACGGATAATGCGGACGCGATCGCTTCGATAGAGCGTCTGGAGAAGATATACGATCTGTTAAAACTCTACGGCTATGAGCGCTACATCAGTTTCGACCTCGGAATGCTCAGCAAGTACCGTTATTATACGGGCATTATCTTCAACGCTTACACTTACGGTACGGGTGATGCGATAATCTCCGGCGGCCGCTACGATAATCTGATCGGACAGTTCGGTGAGGCTGCTCCCGCGATCGGTATGGCTGTTATCGTTGACAGGATGATGGCGGCGCTCATGCGGCAGGACATCGTTCCCGATGCCGATGAGAGAATAGCGGAGTTTTCCGCCGATGAGGCTTCCTATGCCGATGAGCTGAAAAAAGCCATCGAGGCCAGAAAAAACGGAACTCCCGCAAGGATCAATATCCGACATTGATGCCGGTTCGTTGGTATTTTAGCAGAAACAGTCGGATACACTGCGAAAGCAGGCACAGCAGATAAAAAGGATGATATTGTTTTATGAGATATATTACGATAGCGCTGGCCAAGGGCAGACTGGCCAAGCAGACAATGGGCATTCTCGCGCAGATAGGGATCACCTGTGAGGAGATGGAGGACAAGGAATCGAGAAAGCTGATCTTTACGAATGAGGAGATGGGCTACAGGTTTTTCCTTGCGAAGGCAAACGATGTGCCGACTTATGTTGAGTACGGCGCGGCAGATATAGGCATCGTCGGAAAGGATACGATCGTTGAGGAAGGTCGCAAACTGTATGAGGTGCTCGACCTGGACCTCGGCAAATGCAGGATGTGCGTTGCCGGTCCCGAATCAGCGCGCGAGGCGCTCGATGCGGGCAGGATGATCAGGGTGGCGACCAAGTATCCGGCGATAGCGAAAGAGTATTTTAATAACGTACGACACCAGACCGTGGAGATAATCAAGCTCAACGGCTCCATAGAGCTGGCTCCGATAGTAGGACTTTCGGAGGTCATCGTAGATATAGTCGAGACGGGCTCGACACTCAGAGAGAACGGACTTGTGGTGCTTGAGGAGATCATGCCCTTGTCCGCGCGCATGGTGGTCAACCGCGTTTCGATGAAGATGGAGCAGGAGCGTATCAGCAAACTGATAGGAGATATGAGAGCGGTGATCGAGAAGAAATGATCGCCCGGAAAGGATAAAACATGAGGATAGTAAAGCTTAACAGGGATTCGAAGCGTGATCTGCTCGCGAATCTCCTGAAGCGCAGCACCACGCAGTATCCCGAATACGAGGCCAAAGTGGCGGCGATCGTCGGAGACGTAAAGGAGCGCGGTGACGAAGCGGTTTTTGAATATACGAAAAAGTTTGACAGAGCGGAGCTGAGTGCGGCTGATGTCGAGGTTGCGGCAGCAGAGATCGAAGAGGCGTACAGGCAGGTGGATCCAGAGCTTGTACGGATCATCAGGAGAGCCATAGAGAACATCAGGAGCTTCCACGAGAATCAGCTGGAAAAGAGCTGGTTCACCACGAGACCCGACGGCGCGTTCTTAGGACAGAAGGTAACCGCGCTTTCGTGCGCGGGAGTATACGTGCCCGGCGGCAAGGCGGCTTACCCTTCATCGGTTCTGATGAACGTTATCCCCGCAAAAGTGGCGGGTGTAGAAACCATAATCATGTGCACGCCCTGCAACGCGGAGGGCAAGGTCTATCCGACCACGCTCGTTGCGGCGAAGGAAGCCGGAGTCGACAGGATATTCAAGGTCGGCGGAGCACAGGCGATCGCGGCGATGGCATACGGAACCGCCGGCATCCCCAAGGCCGACAAGATCGTGGGCCCCGGCAATATCTATGTAGCGCTTGCAAAGCGCGCGGTTTACGGCAATGTCAGCATCGATTCGATCGCGGGACCTTCCGAGATACTGGTGCTCGCGGACGAGACAGCGGATCCCCGTTATGTCGCGGCGGACATGCTCTCTCAGGCTGAGCACGACGAGCTGGCTTCGGCGATCTGCATCACGACGAGTGAGGAACTGGCAAAGAAGATATCCGCCGAGATCGACGGTTTTGTGCCGAAGCTCGAGCGTAAGGCGATCATTGAAAAGTCGCTCGAGAATTACGGATATATACTTGTGGCGGAGAACATGGACGATGCCGTAGACGCTGTGAACGAGATCGCTTCGGAGCACCTCGAGATACTGACCGCGAATCCGTTCGAGACGATGTCAAAGGTAAAGAACGCGGGCGCGATCTTCCTCGGAGAGTATTCGAGCGAGCCGCTCGGCGACTATTTCGCGGGACCGAACCACATACTTCCTACCAACGGAACTGCAAAGTTTTTCTCGGCTCTTTCGGTAAACGATTTCCTGAAGAAATCCAGCGTTATTTCGTATTCACAGACGGCGCTCGAAGCGGTACACTGTGATATAGAGGCATTTGCCAGGGCTGAGGGACTTACCGCGCACGCAAATTCGATCGCGGTAAGGTTTGAGTGATCGCAGGTACATGTAAGTACATAGATCGGAGGCGGACAGGATCCGTTTCCCGGAGGAGATATCATGGAGAGAAAAGCGACTATTGAACGCAAAACGGCCGAGACCGAGATCACGGTCAGCGTCGATCTCGACGGAAGAGGCATCTCGAACATCGATACGGGCATCGGCTTTTTTGACCACATGCTCACCGCATTTTCAAAGCACTCGTTCATCGACCTCGATGTGAAGGTCAAGGGCGATCTCTATGTGGACGGGCATCATTCCGTAGAGGATACGGGTATCGTGCTCGGCACCGCGATAAAAGAGGCGCTCGGCGACAAAAAGGGTATCAGGCGCTACGGCAGTTTCATGCTCCCGATGGATGAGACGCTCGTGATGTGTGCGGTGGATCTGTGCGGCAGACCGTATTTCTCTTCGGACCTTAAGTTTACGATGCCGAAGATCGGTGAGCTCGACAGCGAACTGATACGCGAGTTTTTCTACGCGGTCAGCTATTCGGCCGCGATGAACCTGCACTTAAAGCAGCTCGACGGCAGCAATAACCATCACATCGCGGAGGCGGCCTTCAAGGCATTTGCGAAAGCCATGGCGGACGCAGTGAGCATCGACCCGAGGATCGAGGGCACGCTCTCGACCAAGGGCACGATATGAATAAAAGGAGGATCTCATGAGATTATATCCCGCGATCGACATCAGGAACGGAAAATGCGTACGCCTGCGCCAGGGCAGGTTTGACGAGCTTACGGTATATAACGACAATCCCGTGGACGCTGCGCTCGAGTGGAAGAAGCAGGGAGCGGAATATATTCACGTTGTGGACCTCGACGGCGCAAAGGCGGGGGATTCCTCCAACATCGGCGTGATCCGTGAGATCGCGAAGGCGACGGGACTGCCTATCCAGACCGGAGGCGGCGTCAGGAGCATAGAGAATATCAGGCAGAGACTCGATGCGGGCGCTGCCAGGGTCATCATCGGGACAAAGGCCGTTAAGGAGCCTGAGTTTGTAGAGCAGGCGCTCCTTGAATTCGGAGCGGACCGGATCGTTATCGGATTGGACGGCAAGGGAGAAGCGGCGGCGATCTACGGCTGGGAACAGGAGAGCACGAGCACCATTTTAGAGCTTGCGTGCAGATTTGCCGGGATGGGCGTCGGCACGATCGTTTACACCGATATTTCAAGGGACGGCATGCTTACGGGACCCAATTTTGATTACACCAAAAAGCTTATCACCGAGACCGGCATCGACATCATCGCCTCGGGAGGCATAGCTTCTTCCGCGGATCTCAACAAGCTCGAGAGGATCGGCGCGGCGGGCGCGATACTCGGCAAATCACTGTACGAGGGCAAGATATCCCTTGAGAAAGAAACCGCAAGGCACAGAGGATAATGAAAATATGAAATACATTGCTGCATATATCGACGCATCGGGGGAATCTTCCGACGCGATCATAAAAAAGGCGCTCGATCTCCAGAACAACGGGATAGACGAGCTGGTACTGGTCAACAACACCGAAGAGGAAAGCGCGGTTGAGAACTTTCTGGAAACAGCGCGCGGGCTTTCACGTTCGATCGATATTCCATTCGTGATCGGTGTGTCGGCGCGCCGTTTTGAGGATATCAAAAAAGCATTCTATACAGGTGCCCGCGCGGTCATCATCCGCAGGAGCGATACCGACGGGACTTCGCTCGAAAAAGAGGGCTCCGACCGTTTCGGAAAAGGAAACATCTATATCTGCGACAACGGGATCTGCACGAACGGCAAGGCAGAGGTTCTAGTTATCGACAGCGGCGCAGCATCCGAAGAGAAGGCCGCATCTGAGCTTAAAAAGGATAATGTGACCGGTTTTGCCGCTGTGTTCGACAACACCGACGTCATGGCATTCAAGCGCAGACTCGCGGATCTCGGAGCGGAGGTAAATACCTTCAAGCCTTCGATCTCATTTGATGAGCTTAAGACGGGAGCCGACGGCCTGGTTCCCTGCATCGTGCAGGATTACAGGACGAACGAGGTCCTGATGATGGCGTATATGGACCGCGAAGCGTTTGACAAAACGGCTGAGACGGGTATTATGACCTATCATTCGCGCTCAAGAAACGAGCTGTGGGTGAAGGGCCTGACCTCGGGGCATTTCCAGTATCTGAGAGAGCTGTCCTGCGACTGCGATAAGGACACGCTGCTCGCAAAGGTAGTTCAGATCGGCGCAGCCTGCCATACCGGCAGCCGCTCGTGCTTCTTCAATGAGATGGTGCGCCACGAGTATGAGACGAAGGACATTTCAAAGGTGCTTTCATCGCTCTATGATGTGGTCGTCGACAGAAAGCAGCATCCGAAGGAGGGTTCGTATACAAATTACCTCCTGGACAAGGGCATCGACAAGATCCTGAAGAAATGCGGCGAGGAAGCGACCGAGATGGTTATCGCGGCAAAGAACCCGAATGCCGAAGAATTGAAATACGAAATTGCGGATCTGCTTTACCACATGACCGTTCTTATGGTAGAATGCGGAGTGGACTGGCAGGATGTCGCGGGCGAGCTGGCGAACCGTTGACCCCGTTCCGGCCGGATCAGTATTTTAGGAGCGATTAGGAAAATGAAGATCACAGACGAAAAAAATGACATTAAGCAGGTTCTCTTCACAGAGAAAAAGATCAGCGCGAGAGTGGAAGAGATAGGCGCGCAGATCACCGAGGAATACAAGGACAAGGCACCCGTTGTGGCCTGCATCTTAAAGGGCGCGTCCTTCTTTTACACCGACCTTTGCCGTCAGATCAAGTGCCCGATCCATATGGATTTTATCTCTGTGTCGAGCTACGGTGCCGATGCGCAGTCATCGGGCGTTGTTAAGCTCGTAAAGGATCTCGACAACAATATCACAGGCCGCGACGTTATCATCGTGGAGGATATCATTGATTCGGGACTCACACTGAAATATCTTAAGGAGCTTCTGATGTCGAGAAAGCCCCGTTCGATCATCACGGTATGCCTGCTGGACAAGGTAGACTGCCATCCCGCAGAGATCGGCGCGGATATCAAGGGCTTCGATATCGGAGACCAGTTCGTGGTGGGCTACGGTCTCGATTACGCGGACTACTACCGCAATCTTCCTTATATCGGGGAATTAAAGCCGGAGTGCTATCAATAAAATGACATTAAGTAAGACATGGGGACGGTTCTTCTGTCTGAGAACTGCGCAGACAGAAGAACCGTCCCCATGTCTTCCCTATTCTCGCCCCTGACGGCGAAATAATATATTGTATTACGCTGTAATATCTATTTCAATAATTCACATTTCATGATATTCTTATGCTACAAGGTTCGGTAAGATACATTTCCGGACCGGGTGGCAAACAACAATATTATGCATCCATAGGAGGGGATATTATGCCGGAAATCACATTACCCGCAATACTGATCATTATTGCAGCCGTATTGCTCCTGATCATCATTCTCACAGGCTACGTTAAGGCTCCGCCGGACATTGCCTACATTATCTCGGGTCTGAAAAAGGAACCCAAGGTGCTCATCGGACGCGCAGGTATCAAGATACCGTTCCTCGAGAGAAAGGACGCCCTGCTGGTAAAACAGATTACCGTTGATATCAAGACCAGCGGCTACATTCCCACACAGGACTTCATCGGTGTTGATATCGATGCCGTTGCGAAGGTCAGGATCATGACCGACAAGGAAGGCATCAAGCTCGCGATGAAGAACTTCCTCAACATGAACGAGGACAGGATCTGTCAGGCGCTGACCGATTCACTGCAGGGTAACATGCGTGAGATCATCGGAACCGTTGACCTCAGAGAGCTGTGCACCGACCGCAAAAAGTTCGGTGACGAGGTTCAGACCAAGGCTCAGATGGACATGAATGCTCTCGGTATCGAGATCATTTCCTGCAACATCCAGAAGATCGAAGATGAGAACGGTCTGATCGTTGCTCTCGGTCAGGACAATATGTCCAAGATCAAGAAGGATGCTTCGATCGCGAAGGCAAACGCTGACAAGGAAGTTGCTATCGCTGAGGCAGAAGCCCGCAGGCTTGCCAACGACGCGAAGATCGCTTCCGAGACCGCTATCGCCGAGAAGCAGAACGAACTGGCCATCAAGCAGGCAGAACTGAAGAAGGCTGCCGATATCAAGCAGGCTGAGGCAGACGCCGCTTACGAGATCCAGAAAGAAGAGCAGCGTAAGACTATCGAGATCACGACCGCGAACGCGAACATTGCGCGTCAGGAGCGTGAGATCGAGTTAAAGCAGAAGGAAGTTTCGGTTACAGAGCAGCAGCTCGAAGCTGAAGTTAAGAAGAAGGCAGAGGCTGAGAAGTTTGCGAGACAGCAGCGTGCTGAGGCTGAGCTCTTCGAGAGAATGAAGAAGGCTGAGGCTGAGAAGTTCGAACAGGAGAGACAGGCTGATGCCCGCAAGGCGGTTGCCGAGGCTGAGATGTATGCTAAGCTCAAGGAAGCCGAAGGTATCAAGGCAGTCGGTGAGGCAGAGGCCGCAGCCATCGCTGCAAAGGGTATCGCAGAGGCTGAGGCTATCGATAAGAAAGCCGAGGCTATGAAGAAGTACGGCCAGGCCGCCATGACCGAGATGATCGTGAACAAGCTGCCCGAGATGGCAAAGGCTGTTGCCGAGCCTCTTGCAGCTATCGATAAGATCACCATCATCGACGGCGCGAACGGTTCCGAGACCGGCGTGGGCACCATGGGAGGCTATGTTCCCGCAGTGCTTGCGAAGACCATCGAGACCATCAAGGAAACCACAGGCTTTGATATTACCGATATCATGAAGGCTCAGACCTACGACGCAAAGGTTAACAAGAACGTTAATCTGACAGGTCTGGAGAACGCCGGAAATGTAACGATCAAGACTGAATAAGCAATAAAAAGAGGCCGGTTCTTCCGATACGGGGAACCGGCCTTTTTATCGGTTTTTACATTGCCAGATCTACGTGCTGGATCGTTCCTACATCGCCGGACTCCTTAAGGTAAATGCCGGTCCTGCGGATCGCGCCGAGGGTGGAATTCGAGCCGTCCTTGAGGCTGAATTCGGTGCTCGCGCTGCCG
>JAEEXY010000093.1 GCA_016288005.1 Lachnospiraceae bacterium | reverse complement strand
CCGCTGTGCTATAATCACAACGTTGCAAAACAGCAAATGCGGAAATGGCGGAATTGGAAGACGCGCACGGATCAGGTCCGTGTGAAAGCAATTTCATGAGGGTTCAAGTCCCTTTTTCCGCATTATTTTTATGCCCTTCAGGCTTCGGCCCGAAGGGCTCCTTTTATTCAGCTTATTCCGTTTTACCGTAAGGCGCCAGCACGGCGTCTATCTCGTCGGCGATCATCGCAAGGTCGCCCGCCGCGCTTTTGTATCCGGCCTTCGCCGCCGCAAGCTCGTTTGCTTTGGCGGTGTTCCCGGCTGCGCGGTAAGCGCACTCATAGAATGCGGCCAGGTAATAATCCGAAAGAGCGTAGGGAACGTCGTATTCGCCGTCTGAATTCTTTACATTAAGGGCGCGGTTGCGCCAGGTTTCGTTCACGGCGTTGTAATAGCTGCTCTGGTTCAGATTTCTCAGAATGGAATCGGGTCTTTCCGTATAGTCCAGATTGCTGTAGCTGCGAAGTTTTCCGAAAAAAGCGGCGATCAGGATGACAAAGAGCACGGCGAGTGCCGTGATCGCAAGATTGAATATCCGGTCCGCCAGGTTTTTTGCGGGCTTGCCCGCAGGATTGTTGTCGGTGGTCTTATTTTTCATTTATCAGTTCTCCGTATCTTTCTTCAAGAAGCAGTGTCCTCTTGAGGTCGCTGAGTTCGTAGAGTTCTGCGAAATCGTCGTCTTTAAGTCCCATGTAGGTTTTCAGCAGCATCTCCATATCGGCGAGGATCGCCTGCATGTAAGCGAGCTTGTCGTCGGAATAGCTGCCTTCGTAGGCGTATTGGCGCGGGATCGTCGCATCGTACAGGAATTTGATGTTCTGCGAGATGCGGTTGAAGACCTCGTCTTTCTGCTGGTAATGGTGCTCAGACTTATCCCATGTGATGATCGCGGATATGTCGTCGGTGATATAGTTGTACTCGCGCAGTATCTGGAACAGCTCGTTGTAGTCTTTTATGGGATCGACATAGCTGATGCTGTGGGCGTTCACATAGTTGGAGGCTCCGATGTAGTTGCCCTCATCGAGCAGCTCTGTTACCCGGCTGATGTGCTCATTTTTGTGGAGGCCTATATTGCGGTCACGGAAGTATTCCCTCACGCTGTAGGCGTTCATCTGAAGCATAAATGCGCCGACACACAGAGCCACGAGCACGGCAGCGATCGTGATCTTGACCGTGTAGCGGTTGAAGCGGGAGCTGTTTCGGAGCACTTCGCTGCGGGTGGAGGCGAACTCGCCCGCGTATTTTTTCATGTCCGCGCGGTGCTTTTTGGCGAAAGGATTTTCCGCTCCGCAGTACGGGCATTTCTCATCTTCGATCTGAAGATTGGCATTGCAGTTCTTACATTTCATAGTTTTTCCTTTACTCGGTGAACCTGTTCATATATTTCTTTGCGATGTCTTCGCAGGCTGAAAACTCGATGTAGCCTTTTGAGTAAAGCTCAGATCTGAGCTCGCTCATTTCCTCGTCGGTAAAATTCAGTTTGCTGTGAACTATGTCTGCCGCATACGCGCTCAGCCCGTCGAGAAACTTAAGGTCGCTTTCGGAAAGCCTCGTATCGGAGTCATAATCGCGGTAATAGAACCTGAATGCCGCGTAAACAACCGAAGAAAGCGCGGAAGCATTGCCCTCCCTGACATATCTCGGATACGATTCCATGGAGTCGGTAAAAAGCGAAAAGCGCACCAGACAGTCGGCGAACGGAAAATGCGGCCAGTTCCAGAGGTCATGGTACGGGGTCTCGAGCGAGAACCTGTCGTACAGATCCAGGAGCTCGTCGTATTTTCCGGCCTCGTACAGCTCGTCGAGCTTAGGGAAATTCTCCCTCTGCCAGGCGATCTCCCTGATCTCTTCCTCGGAGGAACGCTCGTAAGAAGGCCTGAAAAAACGATCCTTCAGCGCAAAGAACACGATGCCGAGGATGATGACCGCAACGGTGATCCCGATCGTGAGAGCCAGGCGCCTGCCCTTTTTCTTCATCTCGGTATGATAGAGATCCGCGGCCTCCTCGTCGACATTGTCGAGCTTGAGTCTGTGCTGCTCGAGCTTTTGCATATATTTTTCCTGGGCGCCCGCGGGATTGATATACTCGCAGTACGGGCACTTGGGCTCATGCGGGTCGAACATCGCCCCGCAGTTGGGACATTTTATTTCGGACATCTGATCTTCCTCTATATCCTGTATTCGGTATCATGCGTCAGTCCGGAACTCACTGCATCGACTCCCGACGTTTTAGAATTCCCGGCATCGGTGCCATGCAGTCGCAGAGTTCCCGGCATCGGCGACGGCGCTTTACAGCGTCCTGCATCCGGGATTTCCGGCGATACCGAGCTGCTCGGCGACCTCCGCCACGCGGCAGGCAACGACATCGGCTACGCGCTTATCAAAAGGACTCGGTATGATATAGTCGTCGGCGAGCTCCGCGTCGGAAACCAGCGAAGCCACGGCCTTGGCTGCGGCGAGCTTCATTTCCTCGACTATCTGGCGGGCCTCCACCATCAGGGCACCGCGGAAAATGCCGGGGAATACGAGCACATTGTTGATCTGGTTGGGATAATCGCTGCGGCCCGTGGCTACGACACGCGCGCCGCCCGCCTTTGCCTCCTCGGGCATGATCTCGGGAGTGGGGTTCGCCATCGCGAATACGATCGCATCCTTTGCCATCGTGGCTACCATTTCCTTCGTTACGATCTTGGGCGCGGAAACGCCGATGAATACGTCGGCGCCCTGCATCACTTCCGCGAGGGGACCGCGTTTTTTATCTTTGTTGGTGATCTCGGCCATCCGGGCCTGCACCGGGTTCATCCAGTCCTCACCGGGGCAGAGCGCGCCTGCCTTGTCGACCAGGATGATGTCGAGCGGGTTCATCTGCATGAGCAGACGGCAGATTGAGATGCCTGCGGAGCCTGCGCCGTTGATGACGATGCGCGCCTCCGACCAGGACTTTCCCACATGCCGCAGCGCGTTGATCAGGCCTGCGGTCACTACGATCGCGGTGCCGTGCTGGTCGTCATGGAAAACGGGGATGTTGAGCTCCTCCTTGAGCCTTGTCTCGATCTCAAAGCATCTCGGCGCGGAAATATCCTCGAGATTGATGCCTCCGAAGGTCGGAGCGAGGTATTTGACCGTTTTGATGATCTCCTCGGGGTCCTTCGTATCGAGGCAGATAGGGAACGCGTCGACGCCGCCGAACTCCTTGAAGAGGACCGCCTTGCCCTCCATAACGGGCATGGCAGCTTCGGGACCGATGTCGCCGAGACCGAGCACTGCGGTGCCGTCGGATACAACGGCTACGGTGTGGCTCTTTATCGTGTATCTGTATGCGTTGTGCACATTCTTGTGGATCTCGCGGCAGGGCTCGGCCACGCCGGGAGTGTATGCCGTCGAGAGCTCATCGCGGTCGGTGACGGGGCAGACCGGTGTGACTTTCAGCTTACCGTGGTTTTTCTCGCAGAGTTCGAGACTCGCTTTGTTGTAATCCATCTTTATTTCCCTCTTCTTTCGCTTTCCTTTTAACGGACGGAGCCGGCCGCCCTTTTGAATCATTATATAGACCGCTTTCTCAAGTTGCAAGCGCAGGGACTAAAGTATTTCAACGAAAATGCCGATATACCGTTAGGAAGATTAGCATCTTTACACCCTTCGGAGGGTTTGCATATGAAGAAAAAAGAAAGAATAACATTTATCATAGCCGTGCTGCTGCTGTCTCTGGCGGCCAGCATCGGAAGGCCGGCGGGACTGTCCGTGGGCCCTGAGATAACCGTGCGCGCGGATACGCCGACAGGAGGCGCGGGCACAGGCAATACCGCGGCCACACCGTCCGCGATCACCGTGAGCCCCACTGTGTCTCCGACACCCACGTCCAGGCCTACAGCCACGCCCACACCTACACCGACGGTTTCACCCACACCCACGGCGACACCCACCGCGACGGCAACCCCTACGCCCACAGGGCGGGTAACGCCTACTCCCACTTCGGGAGCGACTCCCACTCCCACGCCCGATGTACCGGTCGAGGTAGTCGGAGTCGGAGCCTATTACATCGGATCGCCGGTCGAGGTCGGAGAGGAGATCAACCTCGAAGAGGTAGTCGTCAACGCGCATTTCAGCGACGGGTCGTCGGAAAAGGTCGATTCGGACCATTACACGATCTCGGACACGGTCATCAATAAACTCGGCTCGAACAAGATCGTCATAGTTTACGAGGGATTTACGGATTATTTCTATATTTACGGAATAGAGCTGGTTTCGATCGAAGCCAAGTGCGACCGCACCTTCTACGGCCTGTACAACGGCATCGACAACCGCGACCTGACCGTTACCGCGAACTACAGCGATAATTCGACGAAACTCATCACAAAGGGCTATACGATAGACCCGGAGAAATTCACGGAGAGCGGCTCGCAGAAGGTTACGGTCAAATATAAGGACTGCACATCGGCCGTTGCCGTATATGTCTACGGCGAGAGAAGCGTAAAGAGTCTGAGCGTGACCTATTCCGGCGGTGATCTGGTAGAGGGTCACGAGATCGACCGCAATGACCTGACGGTTACCGCGATCTACGACGATTCGAGCCTGTCGACCGAGCGTATTTCCACCTATGAGCTGAAGGAAACATCCTTCTCGGCGGTCGGCGAGAATACGATCAATGTCGAGTTCCTCGGAGCGAAAGCGAGCTGCAAGGTCAATGTCATCGCGCGCAAGATCGAGAGCATCCGCGCCAAATACACGGGCGGAGACGTGGAGGTAGGATACGAGTACATAGCGTCTGAGATGCATGTTTACGTTCTCTACAATGACGAAACGGAAAAAGAGATCAAAGATTACGCGGTCTATGACACGATAGTACGCTACATCGGCGAGAACACGATAAAGATCTATTACGGCGACTACAATACGACCTGCAAGATCACGGGCGTCGAGGTCGCGCCGCCCGATTTCGGCTACACATCGGAGTTTACGATCCGCAGCGGCAGCAACAGGTTCACGATAACCACGGCGATCCCGAAGCGTCTCGATCCGAGCTGCATCGCAGGTTCGCTGGTCAAGAAGACAAAGGTCGCGCGCGCCTACCGCAAGCTCAAGACCAAGACCGGCTGGTACTGCGCATTTAACTTCGCTTTCTCCGACGAGGACTATGATGTGTTCTATCCCGTGACCGTGCGCATCACGGTTCCCAAGACGATGGAGGCTGAGTACACCGACCTGTACTACACCCCTAACCGCAAATCGATCATGGGACGCATGAGCAAAGAGGTCACCAAGGACGGAGAAGTCGAGGTAGTCCTCTTTAAGGAGGGCACCTACCTGATCGTCTACGATCCCGAGGCTTACGCCGAGGAGGAGGAAGAGGAAGAGTCCGGAGACGACGAGTAAAAAGGCGCAAAAACAAGTGTATAGAATTTTTTAAGAAATATACAAAATTCCGGTTGACAATCCGTGAGCAAGGTGCTATTATGATTGAGCGCGTTGAAGAAACGTGGAATGCGGAGTTGCTGGAATTGGCAGACAGGCATGACTAAGGATCATGTGTCAACAGACGTGAGAGTTCAAGTCTCTTACTCCGCAGTCGTCTAGGGCTCGGAATGCTTGAGAAATCAAGCTTTCCGGGCTCTCTTTGTTGTAAGAAAAATGATGTTGGAAGGGTTCCCGGGGGTTCCCTTCTCCTGCTCTTTTTTGTACTGTTCGTCGAGCATTTTGCCGACATAATCCAGATAGTTCTTCTGCTCATAGCTGTAAAACAGCAGGTTTGTCTGGACCGAATGGCCCAGCATCGCTGCCCTGTCAGCTGCAGTAATACCCATCGGGAGCAGTACGTTTGAATTGAGGGACATCCTTAAGGCATGGTTGTTGGTGACCTTGAAGCCTTTGGACTGGCACAGCCTTCTTAAGAAGGTGTGGTAGGCATCGGTCTTGATCCATTCGCCGTCTTCGTTGCAGAAGATAAAATCCGACTTAATGCCAAGTTCGTCCTGAAGGTCCTTGATCTCCTTCAAAAGTTCCGCGATCTTCCTGGTAAGCGGAAAATCTCTTCCGTCCTGGGATATTCCCTTTTCGTTTTTGGTAGTGTCACTGTAATAATATGCTCTTGTTCCGCCGTTAAGCGTATGAAGCTGCTGGGCATGGATGTGGATGGATCTTTCACCGATGTCAGTCCATCTGAGTGCACAGAGTTCACCGGCCCTGACACCCGTCTCGATAGCAAACAGCAACGCAAATCCGTTGATGTAGTATCTTCCCCATTTTTTACAGGTCATGCGGCGCCTGACTTCGTCCCTGAGGATGTCTATCTCTTCGGGTGAGAGGATCTTCTCGTCAGCTTTGCGCTTTCTGGTATCACAGGACTTCAGATACTGCTGGTTCTTGATCTGTGCGACCGGATTCTCCGAAATGATCCTGTGCCTGAAGGCATACGTAAAAGTCAGGTTCAGGATACCTTTGTAGGCAAAGAATGCTGATTTTCTGGGGTGTTCCCTGTTGACCCACTCCTGCGTATACTTTTTCAGATCGATCTCGGTGATGTTCCGTATGTCCTTCCTGCCCATTTCCTGTGAAAAGAAACGTTCAAATTCATCCCTGTAGCGGATGACCGAAAGCTGGTTCGGATTCTCTGTCAGTTCCTTTTCCTTTAGAGCAGCCGTAAAGACCGTCCTTAAGGAACAATCCTCCTTCGGACCGGCGGTATAATAGACAAAGAGCTTTTCTATGAGTCCGTCATAGGTTTTCGCCTTTATCTTTCTGCCGTCCGGCATCTTGGTGACATAGTAATCCTTGGGATTACCGGGTGTGGCTTCATGGTAGCTTATGGTTCTCGGAACGCCTTCTGAGGTGACATGCTTTTCTGATACGAGCCGCACCTTTAAGGCTTTCTGTTTTTGCGATATCATATTGATTTCATCTCTGACACCGTCTTCGTCTATGATACCTACTTTTTGCTGTAATTTCAAGTTTTCTATCTGGCCTTCAAAGGCAGCGATGAGCTTTATAACATCATCCGGATCAAGGACTGCATCTTCACTGATCAGTTCATTATAATCTGTCATTCAATATCCTCCATAAAAAAGCCCTTCAGGCACCCAAAGGCTTATCCCGGGCACGTGAAGGGCAAAAGAAAAGCCCATGTATCCTGCATTCAGGCACATAGGCACGTGTTTTTAAGTTACTGTGAAAAAGTATTCAGTTCAAAAAAATAAGGTATGAAGTGAAAAACTCCCGCCTTCCCGCCTTAGCGACGAGGAAACGGGAGGTCTTTTAAGGTATGCAGGGCATATACGCCCTTATAGCCACGTGCCGTCTTCTCGCCTGCAGCTACATTCTTCAGATATGTGATACCATGCTTGGCGGCAAGTTCTTTGATCTCTTTGGAAAACGAAGTCTCCGACCTGGGCTTTATAAGGTTGGCTTCGCACCAGAGTCTGTATGCCTCATAGAAGTCCTTCGTGGTGCAGAAGGCCTTCTCATCGAAGGAGATATAGCCTTCGGATTCAAGGAAGTCGAGGATACTGTCTTCCTCACGCCTTAACTCGGCCTGATTGGCTTTTGTGCGCTCGCTGATGGTGAAATGGAAGCCATTGGCAACAAGCCTCTTAAGCCCTTCAAGGCACCAGAGGGCGATGCCCTCAGTCTCCTTTGCGAGCTTATCCGAGAGATTCCGGTCATCTACCCGCCCTTCGGGCTTCTCCTTTACCCTGATCACGATCTGCCTCCTGTAGAAGCCGTCTGACTTATCGTAAAGGGAGCTTAAGGCTCCGTTGCCGAACGCCATGATCCGTACATAGAGGTAACCCTGATAACTTTGCTTGCCCTTTTTCTCAAGGTCCATCTTGTCTTCCATGGTAACGATGGCTTTTAACATTCCGGTATCGGAAAGAGCTTCCATCCGCATGTCGTCATCGATCATCAGGAGCTTTCCTTCCTGATCTGCCGGCGCAAACCTGTTTGATGAAAGCTTGTTCAGTGAGCAGACGTTCATGTTGTCACCAAGGAGATTGCGACACACAAAGCCGATCCTAGACTTTCCCTCTCCTCCGCTTCCGATAAGTATCACCATTGCCTGGGATCTGGTATTGGGAGTAAGGGAATAACCCATAAACTCCTGAAGAGTGAGTTTGTCCTCGGGATAAAGGAGATCATCAAGGAATTTGAGCCATACCGCAGGCTCAGGGGCATCAGGGTTATAACTGACGGGAAGCCTGTTGGAACAGAATTCTTTCTCCGGGATAAACCCGCCTTCAAGGTAGAAAGTACCGTTGGAAAAGTGTACCCTGTCGGTGTGACGGGGAAGTTCATCACAGAGGGCATCGTATTTAAGCCCTTCTGCGATCTGGCCGGCCTTACGGACTATTGCTGATTTTACATAGGGCTTCAGATCGCTGACGATCTCTTTGATAAGATCTTCGTCCCGCATAAGACCGTCGATGTCATAAAACATACCGCCAACGTATTTAAGCGGATGTTTATCCATGAACCAAGCACAGTACGCTACTTCATCAACCTTTTTGGATTCGGCATCATACCATGAGGGCGCTGTATCTGGACTGTCAGAAACTTTTTCTCCGAGTCCCAGGGAGTTATAGAGATTAATTATCATCCCTGTTGTTTCCGGGGTTAATGAGTTTAAATCTTCTTTCAATGTCTTTTACCTTCTTTCCGCAGTTTATGATAAGAGAAGCCCGGTCAGAGATATCACCGTACATGAGCGTATCGAGCAGATACTCTATGTGGCTGATCTCTTTCAGGGCTTCGCAAAAATAAGGATGCCATTCATCGTCGGCATCCCGGGGGTCGTATTCTTTTTCCCACCGTTTGAGCAGACGCAGATAGCTGCTCAGCACACGGTAGCAGTAATCTTCGAGTTCCTTAAAGACCTGTGTGTCTGTTTTTGCAGGCTTTGCTCTTGCTGGCGGGGCATAATGCCCGGTATCGTAAGCAATCCCGAAATCATTGCAGATCCTGATAGCTGCATCCTTAAGGGAAAGGCCGCAGTATTTTGATATGAAGTCGATAGCATCCCCGTCAGCTCCACATCCGAAACAATGGAAGCGGGTGTCGATCTTCATGCTCGGATGACGGTCATTGTGGAAGGGACAGCAGGCCATGCCGTTCCTTCCGATCTTAAGACCACAGCTCTCGGCGACCTGTCTTGCGGTCACTTTCCCTCTTATCGCATCGAACGGACTCATGAGCGCTCACCTTCTTTCAGGATGTGCTTTGTGGTGTCATGAGTCTTCGGTGCGCAGTCGGCCTCTTTCCTAAAGTGGGCGAGCTTTGCAAGAACGGATTCGCGGTTCTTTTCCCTGATGGCGGAGATGTTCTTCTCTTTCACCGCAGGATCCGCAAGCGTCCTTCTGATCGAGCCGAGTATCTTTTCTGCGGCCTTTGCGAAGAGGTCCTTTATGCCGGCGAAGATCTTTGCGGCGATCCGCTTTACCTCAGGTGAGCTGCTCGATCTTATGATGCGGTCCTCATAATCAGCGATGAGTTCCACATCGGCTTTCTGTGTTTCGGACCGGACCGTATCCGTCACGACCTCGCATGCTTTCTCATAAGCATCAACCGCTACATCATCGAGGAACTGTTTGACATCGGAGATCTTCATGACAAGATCATCATTCTCGTTTCGGAGCTGTTTGTTCTCGGCTGTGAGTTTTTCATTCTCATCACGCAGCTTCTGTGCTATGTAGTCAGCTTTCTCAAGATAGCTCTTGCCGCCGTAGATGGGTTCCATGTCGATATCGAGACCGTGCTTTTTACATATCTCAAGAAATATCCGTCTGCATTCCGCATCAAAGGACATCTTGCGGTTGTTGTATCTGCCTTTCTCCTTTGCCGGATCCGGCAGCTCAAAGCCGAGTTCCGCGAGTGCCTTGTCCTGCATCGGACAGAGTTCTCCGTATTCGTTCAGGGCATCAAATACATGACGCTCATGAATGTGGGGAGTAGTCTCATCAAGATGCAGCGCCCAGTCAAGGATATGGATGTGTGAGCCGAAACGTTTCCCGAATTCTTCGAAGTATTCGGCTGAGATCTGTGCGAGCACTCCGGGCGGAACGGTGCCGTCTATGTTCCCGAGCTGGAGGAGAGATTCCTCCGGACAGGTCTTTTTGTTTTTGAGAAGATCTTCGGTTTTGCGGTTCCTTTCACTGTGACGCGCTTCCTCATTTCTCTGGTTCTGTGCGAAGACATGATCACTGTAATGCTCACGGTAGTAAAATTTCTCAACTTCCGAAAATGAGTATTGCCTTTCTTTACCGGATGACGGAAAGTAGTAACCCTGATAACAGTCCCAGTAAACATTCCGGTCGGTCAGCGTTTCTTTGATGTGATCGGAATTCTTAACATTGAAGTCCCGGTCATTGTGCTTCGGGTCGTAAGTTCCGTGAACCCCGGATCTTCCGTTGTGCCTTGTTGCTCTCATTTGCTTTTTCATGCTGTTCTCCTTTTCATGATTTTTGAAAAAATGGTCTGAGGCTTTTTCGGCGAAGCCGCTAATTTCACCTGCGAAAAGCGTCAGGTAATACCCAGTACTGTCTGTCGCATCGACAGACAACTGGGCCAAGGCTGTCGCCCTGGACGGACTCAGGCGCTTCGCCCTGAACCCGACGAAGTTTCACCTCGACGGACACGGCATTTCATCCGTGACCCGACCGGGCTTTGCCCTGGACCCACCAGGCTCTGCCTTGGATCCGGCGAGGCTCTGCCTCTGCACTCCGGCGGAGCCTTGCTCCTGCACCTTGCGTAAGGCGCTGCCTTCACGATCCGCCGAAGAGTTGCGCTCTCCGGACTCCGCATGCAGAA
>JAEEXY010000092.1 GCA_016288005.1 Lachnospiraceae bacterium | reverse complement strand
CTCATACTGAACGTGAACGAGTCCGTCATCGCTCGCCTCGGCAACCACGTCGCCGCAGTCGGTCTGGATCACGATCGAATCACATTTCTCGGCGGTGTAACTTACTTCGCCGTCCTCTTCTTCAACTTCCCTGCGGACAAATGCTGCGTCCTCGGGCGCGTCGCAATTGGGCTCCTCAAAGAAAGGTGCGCAAGGATCATTGTCTTCCTCGGGAGCGGCCTTTGTCGCTGCCTCCGCTGCGTCCTTGTTCATACCGCGCTTAAAGCTCTCGGATACTTCCTTCGCGAAAGCGCCGGACTTATCCTTAACCTTGCCCGCTACATTCTCAAAGCCTTCGGCAAATGCCTTCGCATACTCCTCGGCTTTGTCGGTAAAATTATTGAATACATTGCCTGCGGTATCGCCGACGTTCGAGGTGAACTTCGAGGTTCCCTTTGTAACGGTCGCAGCAAAGCTTCCGAGGAAGCTCGCGATATTCTTCGCGGCGTCGTTCATGGTCTTATTGATATTGTCAGCTGCCTGCCTGATCTGCTCCTCATCGATGTGGATGCCCTTACCGGTCGATCCGCTCTTGCCGGTCAGCTTGTTCAGCTCATCAACCAGCTCGTCGATGCTTCCGAGCTCCTCACAGATCTGCTCTTCGGTCTTGCCGTTCGCAGCACCCATGGTGAAGTGCTCCTCGTAATCGGTGAAGATCTCGTTCCTGATATCCTCATCAAATCCGGCAAGCTTCTCCCTAAGCTTGTCCATATATTCCTGCTTTGTCATGTTTCCTCCATTCTTCCCTTGTAGGGGATATGTAGTTTATCTGAATTCCACCCTTTTGTGATCGTACCGCTTTATCTTAAAATCTCGTCAACCGCGCTGACAAATGCCTTCCACTCGGTCTTCAGTGCCTCCTGATAGCTCCGTCCCGCGTCTGTCAGGTGGTAATACTTTCTGGCCGGACCGCTCTCTGACTCCCTCAGATAGGTCTCAACCATGTTGTCGTCCTTAAGTCGCTTCAATACGAGATACAGTGTGCCGGTCGCAATGACCATCTTCTGCGAGATCTCGTCTGTCAGCTCATA
Organism: Lachnospiraceae bacterium; assembly: GCA_016288005.1. Lineage (GTDB taxonomy): Bacteria > Bacillota > Clostridia > Lachnospirales > Lachnospiraceae > RUG11977. Next base: position 10,131 of record JAEEXY010000092.1, on the reverse strand, counting down.
GCCGTAACGGTCTCCTTCGACAAGCTTGGAGAGTACGCACAGCTCCAATGCTCCTTTTTTAAATTGTGCGTTCATCGGTACCTCCTTTTTGTTTTATTGAAATTAGGCAGCTCGCTGCCGATTGCTTTTTTGCTTTCCGAAATACACTTTATCACAATCTATTCTACAATGCAATATAGTAAATATAAAAAAATAATAAACTTCACTTGCTACTATTGCAGGGTGCAGTTTGACTGCCTATCTGTTATCTGCTGCCGGTCTCCTGTTTATCTCCTGCCTGCGCTCTGTCCGCCAACCGTCCCTGCATAGTATCGCGCAGCTTCATCTCACGGATCACGCCGTTCAGCGTCAGCCTCTTGTTCGCGCTCCAGCGCGGGAACAGCAGGCTCTCATGCGGCGCGTCGCCGGTAAGGCGGTGGATGACGATATGCTGAGGGAGCAGTTCGAGGGCATCCGTCAGGATTCCTATATATTCTTCGGGTGAGCTGATATACAGATATCTATGGCCGGATTTCATTTCGGTTTTTTCATTATCTGCCGGATCGTTCACGATCCTTCTGTTTTCGCTGACCGCACCGGCCGGGCATACTTCCCCCGCCTCGTACATCCTGCCAAGCTCTGTCCCCTTCATAACGTGCAGCAGCTGCAGTTTGATCCCCTGAATATCACATGCTCCCACATATTTCACGGTCTCGAGCATGTCGGCGGCGGTCTCGCCCGGAAGTCCGAGTATCACATGCACTATGACCTCGAGCCCTGCTGCCCTGAGCCTTTTTACGGCATCGTCAAATACGGGCAGCGCATATCCCCTGCGTATGAATCGCGCAGTATCCTCATGGATGGTCTGGAGTCCCAACTCTACCCAAACGGGTTTTCCTGCTGCCGCTTTGACTCTCTCCAGCATGACGATGACGTCGTCTCCCACGCAGTCGGGCCTCGTGCCGATCGACAGCGCGCAGATATCGGGCTGTGCGGCCGCTTCTGCAAATATCCTCTCCAGCCGCGCGAGATCCCCGTAGGTATTCGTATAGCTCTGGAAATACGCAATATATCTCGCTGTGTCAAACTCATGCCCAAGCTTGTCACGGAGCCGCTCCTTAGCCCACGCGATCTGCTCCGCGGCACTCATATCGATCGGCGCCGCAAAATCTCCGGACCCGCCCTCACTGCAAAAAATACAGCCTCCGAACCCGCATGTCCCGTCTCTGTTGGGGCATGCGGCGGAGGCCGAAAGCGCAAGCTTATAAACCTTAGTACCGAAGCGGGTTCTAAGATAGGTGTTCAAGTCGTTATATCTTTTCTCACCGAATACTTGCATCTGTTCATTTACCCGCTACGGGGATATCGTCCATGCAGATCGCGAGCGGGCCCTCAAAACCCTTATCGTTCTGCTTTTCCTTTGAGAGCGTCAGTCTGCTCTGAACCTCGAACCAACTGCCGTTTACGGAGCCGCCGGTCACGGGAGTAACCTTCTCGCCGTCAAAGAGGAATGCGAGTCTGATCTCGCCTCCGAAATGTCCGTCGAACGAGTCCATCTGGAAGTCGGAGAAGTTCACAACATGAAGATAAGGCTTTTTCTTCATTTCTTCTATAGGTGTAGTCCCGCATTCAACCGACAGATCGTCGTAAACGCCCGTAGGCTCGATGCCGAGATACGAAGCAAAACGCGCATTACCCGTGATGGTCTTCAGCACGCCCTTGTCCAGGAAAGGCCTGTCGATGAGCCTGATGCCCTCCGAGGTGAAAGGCACGTCAGCCTTAAGCTCGGCGGTGATCGCATCGCCCGCGATCTTTCCGTCCTCGCCCGCCTGTACGTTTTCGCCGGTCTTGTAGTCGGAATAGCCTGCGTAAACATAGCCCGCGTCGGCCTTGTCCTTGTAGAAATCAAAGAGCGTGGCCACATAATCCTCCGAGAGGATCAGGCGGTAATTGCCCGAAGCGGGTGCCTCGGATGCCTGCGCCCTGGCCTTTGTGTACTCGATGGTACGCTTTACCTTGTCGCGCAGGGCCTGAGCGTTCAGGCTGCTGTAGCGGAAATCCTTGTAGGTCTCCACATCACGGGGCGACTTGCACTGTACCACAAACTCGCCCGAAACGCTGCATTTGCGATAGCCTGCGTTGATGCCCTTTGAATTGATGATGTATTTGCTGTCATCGTAAATGAACAGCTCTGCGGAGTTGATGAACGCGTCGCTGTCGTTGTCCTCGGCAAAGAGAGCCTCGGCCATAACGCGGCAGTTCTCCTCCATCGTTTTGCCCGCGATATCGGACTCCATCTCGATGAAACGGTTGTCCGACGGTCCGGGCAGCTCATATGTGGGATTGGCCACAAACGATGCCGCGAACATCGCGTCCTTTATTAGTCCGCGGATCTCGCTCTCGGTCATGCCCGGGAAGATATTGACGGACGACTGGCCCTTGCAGGCCTTTCCGTTCTTTTCGAAATCACTGTAAACGGTAACCTCGTACTGGGTGAACTCCTTTGCCCTCTTAACATCGAGGGTCTTTTTAATGAAAAACAGCTCCGCGCTTTTCTGCACGGTCTTTTTGATCAGGTACTCCCCGACCTTTTCAGCCGCAAGAGCGGCAAGTATTTTATCTGTCATAATTTACACATCCCTTCGCAATCATCCGAGTCTGATCTTAGCCTTGATATAAGGGCCGCCATCGGAAACCTTGACCCACTCCTTGTAGCCCTTGCCGCAATAACCGGTACCGCAGGCTTCCATTTTGTCGGATATCATCGAGATCGACTTCAGCAGATCGGGCACATAGCCTGTCATAACAATGGGTGAGAATATCCTGCCGGTAAATTTGCCGTCCTTGATCTCACGAGCATAGTTCACCATCAGCTGGATACCCCAGTTCTTAGGGTCCTCCATGCCGCTCGACGCTTCGCAGAGCATCACGCCGTTCTTGACCGAGGCGATCATCTCTTCGACGGTGCTGCTGCCCGCCTCGAATATGGTGTTGGTCATTCTCGTGTAAGCCTTGCGCTGGGTGCTCTCGCGGCGTCCGTTGCCCGTAGGCGCGGTGGAAAGATGCGCCGCCGACTGCAGGTCGCAGATACCTGTCTGCAGGATACCGTTCTTGATAATGATGGTGTCATGAGCGGGGATGCCCTCGTCATCAAAGAAGAATGTAGCTACCTCAGGGATCGTCGAAGCGCCGTCGTGCATCGTGATCAGTTCGGAAGCGACCTGCTTGCCGACATACTGCTGCGCGAGCGCTCTGTCCTTAACGAACATATCCATCTCAACTCCGTGTCCGAACGCCTCGTGCACGATCATGCCGGTAACGTCCGGCATGCAGATGCACTCGTACTCACCGGGCTCAATGGGCTGCGCGTCAAAGAGCTCGATACAGGTCTTGCATGCGGTCTCGAGTCTCGCCTCGAGATTCTTAAGTATCTCGCTGCCGCCGAGGATCGACATCGGCTGGTAGCTGTCCTTGATCTCCTCGCCCGCGGAACCGAGAACCGCCAGCCATGCGGCGCTCCACATAACGTTCTGCGTCATGTCCTTGTTGCGCGAGAGGAACATCTTTGTGTATTTCTGATAGGAAAAGCTCGCCGAGCAGTTGATGATGCGCTCATCGTACGCACGGCCCTTTTCCGAGATGCGTGTCAGCAGCTCGATGATCTTTTCGTTGCCGAGTTCCTCGGGGTCCTCCTCGTACTCGGTGCTCTCATCGATGCAGATCCGCTCATCGTCCAGCTTATCGATGCGGTAAGCCTCGATGCCGGCCGGGATCGCGCCGTCCAGTGCGATCAGATTCTTTTTGATATTTTCAAGTATCCCGGGGATCGCCTCCTCGGATATCTCGTTAAAACTGTACTCCGCGGTCTTTCCCTTATCGCAGATCTTTACGCAGAAGCCGCGCTCGGTAAGATTCGCGTCCTCGCGGATATTCGTACCTGTCTTTGATACGTTATAGATCTTGCCGATCGAGTCGCTCGCCAGGATCGAGGCATACTCGTATCCGGCCAGGAGCTCATCGAGGAGCTTTTTAAGGAGAGGCTTTTTCTCCTTTAAAAACAAGCTTTCTTTTACTTTCATTTTAACTCCTTCCCCCTGCATGCATATGCAGTGTATTGCAATTCATACTGTTCCGCCCGTGCGAAAAATGCCCGCCGGCCGGTTACCCTGCCGTCTGACGGTCTTCCGCAAAGATTCCCACGATTATCACTCCGCACAGCGCAATGACGGACGATACCAGGAGCATCCCGCCGACTCCCGTCCCGTCCAGGAGCAGGCCGCCGAGCAGGCATCCCGCTACCGCTCCTGCCGAAGTCGTGGCCGTCATGAGCGTCTGTCCCTTGGTCCGGTCCGCAGGCGCGACCGTCTCATTCACATAGTAAACGCTGATGCCCGCAAACAGGCCGAATCCGAGCAGCTGCACGCCCATCGCTATATAGATCATCGCCAGGCCGGTCGCCAGATACAGCACGAGGTTCTTAATGAACATGAACAGTACCGATATCCGGAACAGCACCGAAACACTGACCTTTTTCATGATCTGCGACAAAAGGAACAGCGCAGGTATCTCGCAGATCGCGGTGATCGAGAGGGCGTAGCCCATCTCCCTGCTGCCGTAGCCGTGGAAATCCACTATCTGGAACAGATAATTGGTTATGATATTATGACTCGTAAATGCGAGTACGCAGCCCGCGATGACCGCCGTAAAGCGCTTATTTGCTGCGAAAAACGCGAAAAGAGAAGTGCTGCCGGTTTTATCCGGTTCGGTGCTCTTGCCGGGTCTTTCATTACGGTGTACCGCATCCTCCGTCCCATCCGGGAGCGTGATCTGAGCAGCCGGGTCCGCCTCCCTGAACCTGAATGTCAGTATGGCCGCGATCATGAGCGCCAGTATGATCATCAGCAGGATGATGACCACATGCTCACCGGTCTTTTCCACCACGGTGCCGAGGAATGTCGTTACAACCGCATAGGCGGTGGAACCCGTGCCTCTGCCCATGCCGAAATCGATGCTCACGCCCTTTTCCATGTAATGGATCCCGAGCGAATACAGCAGCGGCATGAGTATCTGCATCAGCGCTACCAGCAGTCCGTAGCATATCGCGCGGAGAGCGAATCCGTTCGCGAGTAGCAGTACGGCCCCCGCCAGGATCGCTGCCGCCGACAGGGCGGACGGGAGGGACCTCAGCAGCATCTTCCTGCTCCTGTCCACATACGAGCCCACGAGCGGCTGCAGTACGACAGAAACGCCACTGCCCGCTGACAGCACATACCCAACCTGCGAATTGGTAAAGCCCTTTGCCAGCAGATATACGCTGGAAAAAGCGAATACGCAGCCAAAACCTCCCCAGAACAGGGCCTCTACCAGGCAGAATCGCAAGGTAGGCAATATCTTATCCCTAATCATCTTTCAGCTCCACTAAATGCGCGGTGTACGAGTCACCTCAAATAGTATCGCCTTTTCACTTTTGTGTCAATCGAACAGGTTATTCTACCGCTGTAGTGACAAGTTTATATATCATCTTGTCCCTCGTCAGTATACCCTCGGAGATCATGTCGCGCCTGATCGTACAGAAATCGTCGTGATAATCGGCAATGATTATGTTGATCTCCCGCTCTGTGTATTCGCGCCCGGGCTCGAACGCCTTCGCGATCTCTTTGAGCACGATGAGTTCCTTTTTGCGCTGGGCGGGGATGCTCTTTAATTTTCCGTACTCAAAAAAGCTGTCGAGGACCTTCTTCCGGTAGGCTTCATCGCGCTCATCCTGCAGCTTTTTCTCCTCGGAACGCTCCTTTAAGATGTCTAAGATCGAGACATTGAATACGTCATTGTTGATCGCGTAGATCGTGTAATACTGCTCCTTGCGGGACTTGACCGCGCCCGCGTCCACGAGCTTTTTCAGATGAAATGAGATCGTGGCCGGCGTGAGACCGAGGCGCTCCGAGAGGCGCTCAACATACATCTCCTCGTCCATGAGGGATTTGAGTATCTGGATCCTCGATCTGTCCGCGAGGCACTTGAATAATCCGATAGCTTCCGATTCTGTCATATTTTGTACCCACTTTCTGTCAATTTTTTTATCCGCTCTGTACTCCGGATCATCAGAATTCGCTGCGGATCATCGCAATGATCTCATCAACCGCGGAAAGCTTCGCTTCCTCGATCATGACCTTGCGGCTGTCGTCGTGTGCCTTCGCCTGCTCCAGGGAAAGCTTCCAGGGTGCCGTCACGCGCCCGAATGCCGCGATCAGCGCATCTGCCTTCGGTGCCTCCTGTGTCTGCTTAACCGCAGCGCCGCATACCGCCCTGCAGATATCGTAGATATTCGCCTTGGCCTTTAAGCTGTTGCTCTCATCGGTCCTCTCATCCTTTGACAGGGCTGCTGCCTCGCTTAATACTGCTGCTTTGCGCTCATCGAGCCATTCGTAAAAAATATTGATCTTTTCGTCCATTTGTCATCCTTTCCTGATATACATCATAATGCTGTGTCATTGTTTATTTAGATGTTAATCTAATCGGATAATAAACTCTGTTTTTATCTTTGTCAAGTATTATTTATGCCTCATTGTTTTTCCGCGGTGGACAGACCCCGCGGGAAGGCTTATAATCTTGGGTAGTGATTCTGCATAACTGCAATGACCGGAAAGGAATAAATGATATGCCCGATTATAATATGCTCAAGGACCAGCTCGAAGGTTTTCTCGATACGGATCCTTTTTACGTACCCGCACTGTCCAACGCTTCCGCTCTCCTTTGGGAGGCTCTTTCCGACATAAACTGGGCGGGATTCTATATAGTGCGCGGCGATAAGCTCGTGCTCGGACCCTTCCAGGGCAAGCCCGCCTGCATCCACATAAAGCGCGGAAAAGGCGTCTGCGGGACCGCATGGGCCGAGGACAAGACCCAGCTCGTGCCCGATGTGCATGAATTCCCGGGGCATATCGCCTGCGACTCCGCGTCGAATTCCGAGATCGTTGTGCCCCTGCATGACGGCGGACGCAACGTAGCAGGCGTGCTCGACATCGACAGCCCTCTTTTCTCACGTTTTACGGAAGAAGACCGGGCAGGTCTCGAAGCATTCGCAAAGGCGCTCGAAGCGCGTATCAGCTGGTGATCATGAAAAGAACGATATTATACGCATTACTCTTATTTTTATTCGCTGTCACGGCTTCGTGCTCGCGTGTAAATACACCGGTAGTTCCCGGGCCGGTTATACCTTCCGGCACTATAACCGCGCCGGCACCGACAGACCCGGCACCGGCAACCCCTGTTCCTGCGGCCTCCGTGTCCCCGGACTTATCCCAGGATCTTGCGGTAAACGATCCCAACGCCGGCTCAGCCGCAGCAGACAGCAGCCTGCCTTCAACCACACCCACTGAGGAGATCACCATGCAGCCCTTTAACATTGACGCAGCTTTCTATATTTCCGAGATCACGGACGACATTTTCGCCCGCATCAAAGGCAGATCATACCCTGACGGATGCACCTTAAGCCTCGGCGAGATCCGCTACGTGCACGTCCTGCATTACGATTTCGACGGCAATATCACCGAAGGCGAGATCATAGTAAATACCGCGATCGCCGAGGATGTGCTCGAGATATTCCGCGAGCTGTTCGACATCGAATACCCGATAGAAAAAATGACGCTCATCGACGCATATGACGCAGACGATGAGCGCTCGATGGAGGACAACAATACCTCCGCTTTCAATTACCGTTTTATCGCCGAGACTACGGTCCTGTCGAACCACGCGCTCGGCCGCGCGATCGACATCAATCCCCTGTACAACCCCTATGTCTACATCCGCAAGGACGGTTCGACCTTCCTTCAGCCCTACAACGCCGGAGATTATGTCGACCGAGAAAAAGACAATCCATACTACATTCGTAGAAACGACGCCTGCTACAATATCTTTATTGAGCACGGCTTTACGTGGGGCGGCGACTGGAATACAAAAAAGGATTACCAGCATTTTGAAAAAACCAAATAAATATGCGGATCATCATCCGGTCAACAGTGCGGGCAGCGATGCCTGCACTTATTTTTTAAAAAGGTGTTGACAGATATTACGGTTAGTGATATATTACGGTTAACGATAGTACAGTAAACGTAATAATTCAGAAAGGAAGGGTTGCTTTGAAGGATAATGTAAAAAGCGGCGCTCTGACCGAAGTTACTTTCTTCATACTGCTTTCGGTATTCACACCGAAACACGGTTACGCGATCATGCAGTTCATTGAAGAAAAGACAAAAGGTCGCCTGGTGCTCGGCGCAGGTTCTCTCTACGGCGCGATCAATACATTGACCGAAAAGGGCTGGATCGAACCGTACGGCGAGGGCGGCAGGACAAAAGAGTACAAGATCACGGCCGAAGGCCGGCAGATAGCGGAAAAGGAGCTGGCGCGACTTAAGGAGCTCACTGCAACCGCTGCGGAAATAATAGGAGGAGGTGATCCGGCATGAGCATAGTAAAAAGAAGATTTTTCGCGGGCTTCATGAGAAGCCAGGAAAGATGGCTCAATTCCATGGCCGACAAAGGCTACCGGCTCGTAAAGACCGGAAAGCTGGAATACACATTTGACGAGTGCGAGCCCGGTAAGTACCGCTACGCGGTCGAATATGTCGGCGACAAGTCCATGGAGGATGAGGAGGCCTATAAGGCGTTTCTCGAGGATATGGGCTACACGGTATTCTACAAAAATATCAATCTCGATTTTTCAACAGCCAAACTGGTCTACAGACCCTGGGCCAATAAAGGCGGCCGGATCTCCACATCCGGATCGACCCTGTTCAAAGAGCTGCTGATCGTTGAGAAAGAAAATGACGGAACCGAATTCCGGCTCCACACCGAAAAAGAGGACCGTATCGAGTATTACAAGAGACTCAGCCATCCCTGGTATTTCGCTGTTTTCCTGTGTCTTGCACTGATGGTTATCTACTGGCCGATGGTTTTGCCTGTTGTGCTCTTCGCAGGTTTGACGGCACTCTTTGCGCTCCCGATCATAATCATGGAGTGCAGGATCCATAAGATAAAAAAAGAAAAGGAATTGGAGGAATAGATATGAAAAAGAATGTGAACATGAAGGTCGCCATCCCCGTTATGGTGGTGGTTATAATACTTCTGATAGTCCTTAAGTCAGCCGGCCTGTTAACTATCCGTTCGGGCATGCGTCTCGGCTTTTCCGGCAATGACGGCATACATAAGTTTAACGGCAGCTACTCAAAGATCACCGGCATCATGAAGCATACCCTTAGACCTTCTAAGGGTTCCGACACAATTCACTGCGAGATCAAGTCCAAATCGGGTTCCCTGCACGTGGAGATCATCCAGAAAAGCGACGATACGGTGCTTTACGACAAAGTGATCAACGACAATGAGACCTTTGATCTTCCGGCTTCCGGAAAGGTTGCGATCAGCCTGAGTACCACCGGTCATTCGGGAAGCTATCTGTTCGAATATTAAGAAATAAACGAGCCTCGCGCGGAATGCGGAGGCTCGTCTTTATTTTTTCTTTAAATGTTTACAGAACGCTCTTTACGGTCTTAGCAACATTCTCTGCGGTAAATCCGTACTTCTCAAACAGCAGTGCCTGAGGTGCCGAAGCGCCGAAGCCTGTCATCGTGAGCGTAGCGCCGTCGAGTCCGACGTACTTGCCCCATCCGAAATCGGTGAGCGCCTCTACAGCTACTCTCGCGCGAACCTTCTTGGGCAGTACCTTTTCTTTGTACTCTGCGCTCTGCTCCTCAAAGATATCCATGCAGGGCATCGATACAACGCGAACGTCGATGCCTTCCTCGGCCAGGATCTCCTTTGCCTTAACGGAGATATTTACCTCGGAACCCGAAGCGATGATGATCGCGTCGGGAGTTTCCTTCTTCGAATCCTCAAGGATGTAGCCGCCCTTTAATGCCTCCTTCGATGAACCTGCAAGCTGGGGCAGTCCCTGACGGGTCGTAACGATGGCGGTAGGAGTCTCCTTCGAAGTAACTGCGCTATACCATGCAGCCAGCGTCTCTGTAGCATCCGCGGGTCTGAACATATGGAAATTCGGAAGCGAACGGAGCATAGCGGTCTGCTCAACGGGCTCATGTGTGGGTCCGTCCTCGCCTACGCCGATGCTGTCGTGCGAGAATATCATCGTAGTAGGGA
>JAEEXY010000136.1 GCA_016288005.1 Lachnospiraceae bacterium | reverse complement strand
ATCCATGACTTTAAGTGCTTTCTTGATAAGTACAGGCTGGCACGCGCCGAAGGCTTTGACAATATCAATATCGACCTGATCAGCGCGCTGCCCGGTCAGACGGCAGCATCCTGGGAGAAGACGCTGCGGACGGTTGCGGAACTGGATCCGGAACATATCTCGGCCTACAGCCTAATCATCGAGCCCGGCACGCCGTTTTATGAGATATACGGAAACGGACAGGACGACAGTGAGGAATGCGGGAAAACCGACGGAAAAGGGACTGGCGGCAAAGCGGCAGAAAATATGCCGCCGCTTCCCGACGAGGACGAGGAACGCCGTATATACCGCATGACTGCCTCGATCCTTTCGGAATACGGCTATTACCGATATGAAATCTCCAACTACTCGAAGCCGGGCCGGGAATCAAGACACAACCTCGGTTATTGGACGGGGGCAGACTATATCGGTGCAGGACTTGGGGCATCATCCTATCTTAGCGAACATGATGCGGACGGACGCCTGTTGAGCGGACGGCGCTTTAAGAACACCGGCGATCCGGCCGCATATCTGGCTGGAAAGAGGGACGGGACCGAAGAAGAGAAACTCACACGCGAAGATCTGATCGGCGAATATATTATGCTGCATCTGCGTCTTACAAAAGGTTTTTCGGAGGAAGATTTTTCCCGTTTGTTCGGACAGTCCTCAGACGAGATGTTCGGAGACATTATTAAGAAATACACCGGCATGGGACTGATGAAAAGGGAAGGCGGATACGTTCGCCTGACTGAATCCGGACTGGATGTATCAAATTCCATTATGGCTGAATTTATCTGAAAAATGAAACTGAAGCAGACTGTTGAAACGGTTTCTGCATCTTCTTTTGCGGGAGTCCGTTTTCGACTTAATTCCACATACAGAGGGAGGACTCCCACATGGGATCAGAAGACTGGGTCCGCAAGAAGAATGAACTGGTTGCGGCCGTAAAGCATCTGGGATTCCCCGCGGCACTCGGCGAACAGGTCGCTGTGAATCTCGGCGGGATAAAAGCGATGGACAGGATGATCGCATACCTGAATTATGTGAAACCCCGCAAAGCCGAGCTCGTTGTCGACGAAATGCTCGCAATATGCAGCGACATAGACACCTGGCATAAGAAAAAGGACGCGCAGGAAGCGAACGCGGCCTACACCGACTGGCTGGAGTACGGTCCCGATGATGACTCTGACGCGGATGAGGACGATTGGCAGTAACGCCGGAAAGGACAAGAACATGTTTGATGACTGGATCACGGCGAATATAGGAACGATCGTGATATCCCTGATACTGATCGCGGCGGTCGCGCTTGCGGTACGCAGCATAATTGTCCGGAAAAAGAGCGGTCGGTGCTCCTGCGGAGACAGCTGCGGAGGCTGTCCGATGAGCGGAAACTGTCATAAAAAAACGGGTCATTAAGGCCCGTTTTCTTTTTACATTTTTTTTATATTTTCAATGTTGACAATAAAAACGGGTAGAGGTATATTGTTATAGGGTGTTAGCACTCCTGCTGATTGAGTGCTAACAACCGGAAGCGGAGATCTTAATTTGGCTTAGTATTGCGGGAGATTAAAGATGGAGCAGCTCGATGATCGAAAAGTGAAGATACTTCAGGCTATCATCAGGAATTACCTGGAGACGGGTGAGCCGGTAGGTTCACGCACGATCTCCAAGTATACCGACCTGAGCCTCAGCTCGGCCACCATCCGTAATGAGATGGCGGACCTTGAGGAGCTCGGTTATCTGATCCAGCCCCATACTTCCGCGGGACGTATTCCGACGGATAAGGGGTATCGTCTTTATGTCGATACGATGATGGAAGAGAAGGTCGAAGAGGTTAATACGATGCGCGACCAGCTCACGGAGAAGTCCGACAGGATCGAGACTCTTCTCCAGCAGGTAGTCAAGCTTCTCGCGGTCAATACGAACTACGCGACCATGATCACCACGCCGAAATACAGAAGCCGTAAGGTAAAGTTCATACAGCTTACCGAGGTCGATCCCACCCACATACTCGCGGTTATCCTTCTTGAGGGCA
>JAEEXY010000020.1 GCA_016288005.1 Lachnospiraceae bacterium | reverse complement strand
CCTGATCTGCCAGCTCTATCCGCCCGCATTCCGCATGATAGGCATAGCATTCCCGGATTATTCGCATCTGAGCGACACCGCGACAAAGTTTGTGGAGTTTACGAAGAAGTATTTAGGATAATAAATCAGGATTTAATATTTATCAGATTTACGTACAGCTCATACCTTGTATGCCTTTTCCTGCCGATCGGGATTCCGGCGTTTGTTCATTTCGGCAAGGACTGTACAGGTAATACATGAAGCGGATCGCGTCAAAAACACCGATCTAAAAGAAGTTTTATTAACTGAAAAAAAGTACTTGCATTTTAGAAATTGAGGGAGTATAATATCGTCTGTTGGTTGATTTAGCGCTATCGCCAAACGGTAAGGCAACGGACTCTGACTCCGTCATTTCAAGGTTCGAATCCTTGTAGCGCTGCGTAGGACTCCAGTGAAAGCTGGAGTCCTTTTCTTTTTCTTATCACAGCCCCGCTGCGGCTGCTTTCATGCTCTTTACGTACTCTCCCACCGGGCCTGCGGCGTCCCTGCCGTACTTTTCGACGATCTTCACGATCGCGGAACCAACTATGGCGCCGTCCGATGCTTCGTACATCGCACGGGCCTGCTCGGGTGTCGATATGCCGAAGCCCACTGCTACGGGTACATTTGTGCTCTCGCGGACTATTTTGACCATCGAAGGGATGTCCGTAGTGATGTTCGTGCGCATGCCGGTAACGCCGAGCGAGGAAACCAGGTAGATAAAGCCCTTTGCCTGCTTTGCGATCATCGAGATGCGCTGTCCCGAGGTAGGAGCGATCATCGAGATCAGCTCGAGACCGTATTTGTCGCAGGTCGCGTCGAACTCTTCCTTCTCCTCAAAGGGGATGTCCGGCAGTATCAGGCCGTCTATGCCAAGCGTTGCTGCCCTCTCCATAAAACGCTCCGCGCCGTAGGAGAAAATAACGTTCGCGTAGGTCATGAACACCATCGGGATGTCGGTATATGCCCTGATCTCGCGCACCATATCGAATATCTTGTCGGTCGTTGTTCCCGAATTGAGTGCGCGAAGCGACGCACCCTGGATCACGGGGCCTTCGGCGGTCGGGTCCGAGAAAGGTATCCCGAGCTCTATCAGATCAGCTCCGTTGTCAGCCATGCTCTTTACGATCTTTACGGTCGTCTCGAGGTCCGGATCTCCGCATGTCACAAAGGCCACAAATGCCTTTCCGTTCGCAAATGCTCTGCTTATCTTACTCATGGATATCCTCCCCTCTGTATCTGGCGATAGCCGCGCAGTCCTTGTCTCCGCGCCCCGAGAGCGTGATGACGATTATCTTGTCCTTGCCCATCGCCGGCGCGATCTTCATGGCGTGAGCCACGGCGTGTGCCGACTCGATCGCAGGGATGATGCCCTCGGTCCGTGACAGATATTCAAATGCTTCGACCGCTTCAGCGTCGGTCACGGGCACATACTCGGCGCGTCCGATGTCATGCAGATGCGCATGTTCGGGTCCGATGCCGGGATAGTCAAGGCCCGCGGATATCGAGTAAACCGGCGCTATCTGACCGTATTCGTCCTGACAGAAATAGGACTTCATGCCGTGGAATATACCGAGATTGCCTGTCGCTATCGTTGCCGCGGTCTCTTTTGTATCGATGCCGCGCCCCGCAGCCTCCGCTCCGATCAGCCGCACCTCTTTGTCCTCAATGAAATCATAAAAGCTTCCTATCGCATTTGATCCGCCGCCGACGCATGCTATGACCGCGTCGGGCAGTCTGCCTTCCTTTTCGAGCATCTGCGCCTTTATCTCGCGCGAGATGACCGCCTGGAAATCGCGTACGATCGTGGGGAAAGGATGAGGCCCCATAACGGAACCGAGGCAGTAATGCGTGTCATCTATCCTGCCGGTCCACTCACGGAACGCCTCGGAAACCGCGTCCTTTAATGTAGCGGTGCCGGTCTTTACGGGAATGACCGTGGCTCCGAGCAGACGCATCCTGTAGACGTTCAGCGCCTGTCTCTTCGTATCCTCTTCGCCCATGTAGATCACGCATTCCATGCCCATGAGCGCCGCTGCCGTAGCCGTGGCCACACCATGCTGGCCCGCGCCCGTCTCCGCAATAAGCCTGGTCTTGCCCATCTTCTTTGCGAGCAGCGCCTGACCGAGCACGTTGTTTATCTTATGAGCGCCGGTATGATTGAGATCCTCGCGCTTTAAATATATCTTCGCGCCGCCGAGGTCCTTAGTCATCTTCTCGGCGTAGTAGAGCCTGCTCGGCCTGTTCGCGTATTCGTCCAGCAGTGTCGCGAGCTCCCTCTTAAAGTCCGGATCGTCCTTATACTTAAGGTATGCTTCCTCCAGCTCATTCACCGCATTCATCAGGGTTTCGGGAATATACTGCCCTCCGTGAATGCCAAATCGTCCTTTTGAACCCATGATAGTCTCCTATTAATGTATAATCCTGATTTAATTACATCGCTAATAATATCTCAATTATATCTTGTATCTCAGCCGATATGTTTACACAATATCTTGTATGTCAATGCCTGTTTTCTACAGTAGTAGATACTATATATTGTGTTGTAATATTCCGTTCCTTTTTCTTGCCTCGAAAACAAAATCCCTTATCTTTTCACGGTCCTTTACGCCTTCTGTCTCGGTCCCCGAACTCGTATCGACCGCGAACGGCATAAAGAGCGTGAGTGCCTCGCCAACGTTCCCCGGATTGAGTCCGCCTGCCAGAAAGCACCTGTCGCGCAGCCTGTCGGGTATGAGCTTCAGCAGCTCCCAGTCGAATGCCTTTCCGCTGCCCGTACCCGAGTCCAGCAGTACAAAATCGGCGTTCGAGTCTATCGCTTGCTTCACATCCGCAGGGCTTTGCAGCTTAAATGCCTTTATGATCTGCACGCCCGGATTCTGCGAACGGAGCTCCGTTATATAGCGCTCATCCTCCGCTCCGTGCAGCTGTATCATGTCGATAATGCCCCCGCGCACGGCAGCCGTGATGTTCTGTATTGGCTCATTTACATAAACGCCTGTCATCCGTATATCGGGGTCGAGCTCCGCCTTAAGCCTGCGCGCGTTTTCGACATCCACCGAGCGCTTAAATCCCGGGCTCATGATCATTCCCGCGTAATCCGGCTTAAACTCATTGCAGTAATCTATATCCTCGATACGTCTCATGCCGCAGAGCTTTACTCTTGGGCGGCGTCCCTTAAGCCTTGCCAGCATCTTTTTCTTATCCGCGGCCCTCATCAGTGTCTCGCCGATCAGCACAGCATTGACGCCGGCCTTCCGCAAAACGTCGATATCATCGCCCGTTTTAATGCCGCTCTCGGCCACAAACAGCACATTCTTCGGGACCAGCCTGCGCAGACGTTCGCTGTTGCGGATATCTACGGTAAAATCTTTAAGGTTCCTGTTGTTTACGCCGATGATCCTGGCTCCCGCCCTGACCGCCATGCCAATCTCAGCCTCGTCGTGCGCCTCGACCAGCGCCGAGAGCCCGAGTCTGTCACAGAGCCCGATCGCGCTTTTGATCTCTTTCCCACTCATGATCGCGCATATCAGCAGAACTGCCGAAGCGCCGAGCACCTTGGCCTCGAGTATCATGTATTCGTCGACCGTGAAATCCTTGCGCAGTACCGGGATCGTGACGTTTTCCGCGATCTCTTTCAGTATCGCGTCACTCCCCATAAACCACTTAGGCTCGGTCAGCACCGAGATTGCCGCGGCTCCGGCTCTTTCATAGTCGGTTGCGATATCGAGATACGGAAAATCCTCTGCGATCACTCCCTTTGACGGGGAAGCCTTCTTGCACTCGCAGATAAAGCTCACATCGCCTTCCCTGAGTGCCCGCTCGAACGGGAACCCCGTATCGCAGTTCATCGCAAAGGCTTTTTTCGCCAGCTCTTCGTATGAAATCCTGCCCTTTGCTTCCCTGACGCGCTCTCTGGTGCTTTCCGCGATCGTTTCAAGTATATTCTCACTCATTTTGCGTTTGATACCTCTACGGCCTTTAAAAGGGCCTCATAAGCCTTTCCCGAGTCAATGAGTTCCGCTGCGAGCTTTACGCCCATCTTCATGGATTCTGCCTTTCCAGCGCCGTAGAGAGCGGCTCCGGCGTTCAGCAGTACCGCATTGCGCTTCGGTCCTTTTTCCTCGCCCGTGAGGATCGCCGTAACGGTCTTTGCGTTCTCTTCGGGCGAACCGCCTCTGATATCATCCATCGTGCAGCGCTCAAATCCGAAATCCTCGGGCTTGATCGTATAAGTCGCATATCGTCCGTTCATAAAATCGCATACGGTCGTGGGCGCCGAAGGAGATATCTCATCCAGCTTGTCCTGTCCGTATACAACGAGTCCCTGCTTTACGCCCAGGCTCATCAGAACCTTTGCCAGCGGCTCAACCAGATACTCGTCATATACTCCGAGCAGCTGATATGCAGGCTTTGCGGGGTTCGTGATGGGTCCCAGGATATTGAAAACGGTCCTGAATCCGAGCTCCTTGCGGATGCCTCCGACATACTTCATCGAAGCATGGTATTTCTGTGCGAACATAAAGCAGAAATTCGCCTTATCAAGCATCTCAACGCATTTATCGGGATCCTGCTGGATGTTCATGCCGAGCGCCTCAAGACAGTCCGCAGTGCCGCAGCTCGACGACGCCGCACGGTTTCCGTGCTTGGATACTTTGATGCCCGCGGCAGCCATGACAAAAGCGGATGTGGTGGAAATATTGAAGCTGTGCGCTCCGTCACCGCCGGTACCTACGATCTCCATGGTCTCCATGCCCTTTGTATCGACCACGGTCGCATGGTCTCTCATAGCCGCAGCACAGCCGGATATCTCGTCGATGGTCTCGGCCTTTGTGCTCTTTGTCGAGAGCGCCGCCAGGAATGCAGCGTTCTGAGTGGGCGTTGTCTCACCGTTCATGATCTCGTTCATTACGGTATAAGCCTCGTCATAGCTCAGGTCCTCTTTGTTTACGATCTTGATGATTCCTTCTTTTATCATGGTTTCGTCCCCTTTCATTTATCTCAATATATTAAATCTTGTTTTAATTACTTCGTTGAAAATACAAAATTCAGCAGCATCTGTTTCCCGTTGGGCGTAAGTATCGATTCCGGATGGAACTGTACGCCGTAGACCGGATAATCCCTGTGCATAACGGCCATTATCTCGCCTTCTTTCGTGCGGGCCGTAACCTTCAGGCACTCCGGGAGCGTATCCTCCACGGCCGCGAGCGAATGGTATCTTGCGACCTCCGCCTCGGCGGGGCACCCCTCAAACAGCGGGCATGTACGGTCAAACTCCGTCATCGAGGCCTTGCCGTGCATCAGTCGTGATGCGTAGGACACCTTTCCGCCAAATACCATGCAGATAGCCTGATGTCCGAGACAGACACCCAGTATCGGGATCTTCCCCGAGAGCTTTTCGATCACCTCCGGGCAGATGCCCGAATCCTCGGGTCTTCCGGGCCCCGGCGAGATGATTATGCCCGCGGGCTTCATCTCTTCTATCTCAGTGACCGTCATCGCGTCATTCCTGATGACTTTTATGTCAGGCTCGATGCTCCCGACCAGCTGGTAGAGATTATAAGAAAAACTGTCGTAATTATCGATCAGAAGTATCATTCCTCCACCTCCTCTGCCAGCTTGAGCGCCTTTACAACGGCCGCCGCCTTATTCATGCACTCCGTGAACTCTTTTTCGGGAACGGAATCGGCCACGATCCCTGCCCCGCTCCTTACATAAACCCTGCCGTTCTTTTTATAAGCGATCCTTATCGCGATACAGGTGTCCAGATTGCCCGTAAAATCGATATATCCTATTGCGCCGCCGTATATGCCTCTCTTGTCGTTCTCGAGATCGTTGATCAGCTGACAGGCCCTGATCTTGGGTGCTCCGGAGAGCGTTCCCGCCGGGAGTATCGCGTCGATCGCGTCCAGCGCGTCCTTATCCTCCCTGATCAGTCCTTTTACCGTCGAACCGATGTGCATTACGTGGGAATATCTCTGAATGCTGTGGAACTGCTCGACCTCGACCGTTCCGAATCTGCTTATCCTGCCGATATCGTTTCTTCCGAGGTCCACGAGCATGTTGTGCTCGGCCAGCTCCTTTTCATCGGCCAGCAGCTCCTCCTCGAGCGCTCTGTCCTCTTCGGGTGTTTTGCCCCTCGGCCTCGTACCGGCCAGCGGGAAGGTATGCAGCACACCGTCCTCGAGCTTTACCAGCGTCTCCGGTGAGGCACCCGCCACCTCCATGTCATCGCCCGAAAAATAGAACATATAGGGCGAAGGATTGATCGTGCGGAGTATCCTGTATGTGTCGAACAGGCTGCCCTCATAGTCGGCTCCGATCCTGTTCGAGAGCACTATCTGGAAAATGTCGCCCTCAAAGATATGCTTCTTTGCCTTTTCGACCATTTCACAGTAGTGTTCCTTCTCAAATAAAGGCTTTAATTCGCCCTTTAAACGGCCTTTTGGGATGTCCGCGGGCTTTCCCCTGAGTATCAGGTCCTTCATCTGTTTCAGCTCGATCTCTGCCCTGTTGTACTCGGTTTCGATGTTGTCAAGTGAAATATTGATTATGAGGATCATTTTCTTTTTAACATTGTCAAAAGCGATGACTCTGTCAAAGAGCATCAGATCCGTGTCCCTGAAGCCCTCTGTATCGGCCGCGTTCAGCTTCAGGGTGGGCTCGGCGTATTTCAGGTAGTCATATGAGAAATATCCCACGAGACCGCCCGTAAAAGGCGGCAGGCCTTCGATCTTCGGGCTCCTGTGCTCGTTCAGGACCTGCCTGATGTATTTGTTGGGGTCGCGGGTCTCGATAGTGATGTTCCCGATCCTCATGACCCCGTCAGAGCAGGTGATGCACAGCTTCGGATTATATCCGAGGAAAGTGTAGCGTCCCCAGTTCTCGTTGTCCGACGCGCTCTCGAGCATGTAGCAGTGCGAGGATACGTTTTTAAGGATCCTCAGCACCTCTACCGGCGTCTTAACATCGGACATGAGCTCGATGCTGAGCGGGAGGATGTCGTAACGCGGATCTGTCGCGTATCTTTTTGCTTCCTCAAATGAAATGTTCATAAAAACCTCCTTAAACAACAGAACGTCCCTGACAGAATCTCTTCTGTCAGGGACGAATAATATACAATATCCGCGGTGCCACCCCGATACCGGACAATAATCCGGCTCTCTGCGAAGTACTAACATACTCCCGGCAACTGACGTATGCCTCACGTCGCGGAATACTCGGAGCCTGCGGATGACCGCTTCCTTTGACCGCGCCCTCAGCGATCCATTTGCTATCCTGTTTTCCGCCCGACTCTCAGCAACGCGGGCTCTCTGTGGGAGCATAAATAACTTTATCTTCGCCTCAACGGTTTAGCGTATTAAATTGATGTAATATTACCATTGTGTTTGTATACTGTCAACAGTAAAATGAAAAATTATTCGGTAAACGCATCCTTGACAGCCTCAGCTGCGCCCTCGGCCGCGTCCGCTGCCTTCTCCGCGAGGTCCTCTGCCTTCTCGGCAACCTTCTCCGCGGTCTCCTGAATGTTGTTTATCGATACGTACTCGGGAGCCTTGGGAGCCTCCTCGTCATCAAGCTCAAACTCATCAAGATCGTCCTCGAAATCATCCTCCTCATCGGAATCAGCGTTCTCAACGAATTTCTTGTAAGCATAATATGCGCCTGCGCCTGCTGCCGCAGCTGCTGCCAGGCCGAAAACAAACTTCCCGAACTTCTTCATAACAAGATCTCCTTTCGCGCGTCCCCATTATATCGGCGACTGTCTGCTATTATACAGTCAAATACCCAAAAAGTAAAGACGGACCGCCCAAAACAGTCCGTCTTAAAATATTAAAATTCTTTAAAATCCTTATTCGAATCCGTTTGCGACAAAGCTCGCATATGTCGAGGGAAGCTTGAATTCGATGCCCTTCTTGACATTCTCGAGCGTTCCCTTGTATCTTACGTAGATAGTCGCGCCGTCTGCGCTCTTCTTTGTCAGCTTGAAGGTCTTGGCTGCCTTTACGGTCTTCCATTTTGCGGTAGCAAGTGTGAACTCCTTGTCCGAGGGAACCACGCAGTACTCGTACATATTCGTTGCCGAAGCTTTTCCGAATGTAAGCTCGAGCCTGTTATTCTCGTATTTGTAGGAAACCTCCGAAGAAGCATCCTTACCTACCGAAGGTGCCGCTGTCTGCGCGGGGATAGCAATGACACAGATCTGTGAGCAGGGCTTCTTATCGGTCGCCGCATTTCTGAAGAACAGTACGACATCCGTGGGATTCGCGCCGCCCTTTCCTGCCAGAGCCTTAGCCGCGAGATTTTCGAGTTCTTCGTTCTTCTCGCACTCTTTCCAGTGTGTCATGTCATCGGACCATTCCATCGTGTTCTTGGTATTGAATGTCAGCTTCGTGATATTGAGCTTAACCGAAGGTGCCGACGCGTATTTTGTGATAGATACTGCAACTTCCTTGCTGGGTCTCGCGCCCATATCGCTCTCGCTCACACCGATCTGCTGTCCGAGCCTGAACACGAGCTTGGAGCCCTTAAAACGGAGCATCTCTATGTTCTCGAGGAACTGAGCGTAACTGATCGCCGAGCTTCCGTTCGGACTTCCCATGCCTTCGAAGTACACCTTTACCCAGTTGTAATCGGTCTGCTTGCGGTAAAAGAAATACTGCGCGTCATCCTGACCGGTAAAGGTAAAGTCTCCGTTCACCTTATCAAAGCTTACCTTAAATGCCGATGACGCCTTGGGCAGAACTACTTCCGTCGCGTTCGTATTAACGTTTCCGCGCAGGTAGAACTTCACATCGGCAGCCGATGACGCCCAGGAAATATCCACCAGCAGGTACTCGCCGTGTCCGTCATTGGAAGCCGTGCCGCCAAGCTCATCCCATCCCGAGAGATCATTAGCGAGCGTAGTCGAGAAATACACGTTTGTGTTGCCGTTTTTGTATACCTTCATTGTGAGGCGCTCATAATCGATATCGCCTACGGATATCTTTTCCGCGCCATCCGCGCGTACCTCAGTCTTTGCATACCCGGCAAAGCACAGGCAGATCAGCGCCGTGACTATGAATTTGATCAGATTCTTCTTCATCTTACGTGCCCTCCCGGTATTAATTGTTGTTATTGTTGTTATTTGCAGGGTTAACGGTCATCGTTATGCCGTTTGAGATCACATATCCGTTTGAGAATTCGATCACGATCGGATACGTTACTGTTGTTGTGATTCCCGGCAGCTCGTTAAGCATTGCGTTGTCAAGCATGATCTCGATTACGTTGTCGGCCGGGCTTGTAACGCTGAGGCTGATATTGAGTCCGTTCCATGTCACTGTTTTTACGCTGACCTCATAATCGTTTTTGTTTCCGAGTTTTGCGGGGATCGTAAGCCGGATCTTATAGTAGGTCTCGTAATTGGGCTGGGTGGTCTCTGTCGTGTTTCCTGATGCATCCGTAGTCTTGATCGTGATGAACGGCTCAAGCTTTCCGAGTGTAAATGTAAACGATGTATTGCTCTGAGCCACAGCCGTTCTCTGAAGGTTCATCGTGATGCCCGATGTGATCACTTCTCCGTTGTTTAAGTAAATATAAACCGGAGTATCCTTATCCCTGTCATCGATCGCGGCGTGCTGCTCGATCTTATCCGCATGCAGCGTGATCACCGCCGCTCTGTAGTCCTTGTTTGCGCCGTTCTTTGCGCTGTAGTACTCAACGTTGTAATCGGTGCCTGAGGTGAGTTCCACACCGTCGTATCTGATCGTTTTAACAGCCGCAAGATCTTCGGTATAGGTTACTTCATCACCGTTTTCCAACTTCGGAACATAGAGCGTTCCCATATCGATCTTAAATCTGAAATCCTTTTGATCATCGTTCAGATTTGAAAGGTAAACGCGCTTAACAGCTGTGGTAAAGCCGATCTGATCGCCATAAGCATCATAGCCTTCCCATCTGAGTTTTTCTGCCACTTCCTGCTTTTCCTGAATACCCGAAGGATTGTTTATCTCGCTCTTAGGATAAATGTACAGGCCGATGCCGCCTTCAGCGCTGCTCCTGATCGAAGCCTTTGTCGGATCGTTTACAGCCTCACCCTTGAAATAAATATATGCGTAAAGAGTATCATCGGTACGGGTGATGCCCGAAAGATCCGTCAGCTTTACGTTGTAGTAGTAGTTATTCTCCCCAAGGTTATCGATCGTTACGGTGAATTTCGCGGTGCCCATAGCGTTGCCGCCGCTCGTTCTGAACTGGACAGTATCGATCTCGCCTCTGGTATCGCTCGTAAACGAGAACGTAAGAGGATTGCTGCCGTCCTTACACATTCCTTCGATGGTCTTAAGAAGTGTGAATCCGGCGGTCGCTGCACCCTTCGGATAATTAACCGTTCCGAGCAGCTCTGCGGGTGATGCGATCCTGTAGCCCTCCTCGCCGAGAGACTTAACTGCCTTTTTTCTGAAATAGATCAGGGTGCCCTCGGTGAGCTTCGGGTCGGTCTCCTTTGACTTTACGATGGGTGTCTGAGAGGTAACCTCCGTCCATGTGAGACTGTCATTCGAGATATCTTCGATCGTTACGCCGTAGTCCTGCATGCTCTTGGTAATGAAGCAATACTCGAGCACATTGTTCTCGCCCGCGGTCTTGAACGTAAGCTTAAACGAAGAAGCGCTCGTATACTCGATCATCGAGTTGTCGGAACTGAGGTCGGCCTGCGAAAGAGAAGGCTGAGCCGGTATCTTTATCGTTCTGTATTTCGACATCTGCGAACTCGAGGTAGCCTTCTTGTAGAACTGGATGTAAACATCCTCGCCTTCCCTGCCCTCTTTCTTATTGTACATCGCGTTGGGAGCGATCTCCGCGAGCGTCCTGCGGCAGTCTGATGTGATCTCGGTCCAGCCGCTCTGCTCATTTACGGGATATCCGTTCTCATCGACATATCTGTATGCCATGCCCTTCTTAAGCGCAAGGCTCATCTTCGAATCATCTATAACGATCGTGGGCGCGGTGGATTTCTTGGGGATGTTGACGGTAACTTCCTTGCCGGGTCTGCTGCCCGCGTCGGTACCGGTGCCGTTAACGCCCTTAACCCTGAACATCAGAGAAGCACCGTTGTCGATGAATGCCGCCAGCGCTGCCTCAAAAGTCTGCTCATTGTAGTCGCTCCACGTCATGCTGTCGCGCTTTTTCCACTCGACCGTCTTTGTTCCCGCATTGGTGAAGTTCATTTTTCCGGTGCCCATATTGTACGTAACCTTCAGGGAGTTGTCTCTCTTCGGGATAGTAACTTTGATCGGTTCGGAAGAAACATCGCCCTTAAAGCTCATCACGAAATTGGTGCTCATGGAAACCCAGGAGATATCCATCGTGGCAAGCTTATAGGAGCCTTTGTCGGTGATCACCGCCGGAACGTATTCCCACTTTTTCTGGGTGGCGTTCGACAGAAAGATCATGTGGTCCGCCGAACTCATCTTTATGGTGATCGTGCTGTCATCGTAGTTGACCGATTCAACCGATACAGCTCCGGTCGCCGCCTGAGCCGCGATCCCTTCCGCAAAAATCAAAAGCGCGATCAAAACCGCCACAGCCATGAATCCCTGGAGCAGTCTTTCGCGCATTTCGGTCTTTTCTGTTTTATATCTATTCATAGACAAAAGCCTCCCAAAAAAGGTAACGTCCCTGTTATTCTCTCTCAAATCCATTCAAAATATATATCGGCTTTGACGGGGAAAACATAACCCTTTTTGAAAGACTTTTTTAATTTTCTCGTTGATCCGTGAAGCTGTTACTTTATGAGGAACAGCGCCGCAAAGAGCACCACGCCGTGTAAAACCGCGAAACGGATGACCGTCTGGGCATCCGACCAGTTTTTGTTCTTGCGGACATGGTCATGTATAGGCGTTCTGACATTTTTCAAAATGTGTATTTTAAGGAATCTGAGGAGCGAGACTTTGATCAGTCCGAGCCCGCCGTCGATGATGAATACGAGGCAGACCGGAACGAACATCAGCGGCGCGCCGCTCTTCATGGCTGCCAGCGCGAAGAATACGCCCAGAGTCCTCGATCCGGCGTCTCCCATGAGCATGATGCTCGGACCTGCGTTGAGCAGCAGGTAAGCCCCGATAACGCCCATGAAGCCGTACAGATAAACCTTAAAATCAATGCCGGGCATGCAGCACTCGATATGCTGTGCCACCGTGCTCTTATTGAACAGTACGATAAAAGCGCCCATCGACAGCAGCGAGAGCGTGCTCGACAGGCCGTCCACACCGTCGGTGCAGTTTACGACATTGATCGATGCCCATACGAGCACGGTCCCGAGTATCGCGTAGAGCCATACGGGGAGCGTAACCGTCTTTCCTGAATAGGCAAAGACTATATCCGTCGTGTTGTTGAATATGAATACCAGAGTGATCGCCAGTGAGATCACGAGGTCGATAAAGCCCTTTTTGTACTCGCCCCAGGGGTTCTTGGAGGCGTCGTCGAGATATCCCGCCAGCATCGCAAGTATCATCAGGACCGCATAGCAGATGCTCTCCCATGTAAGAGGGGCAAAAAGCAGTACCAGCAGCGCAAACACGGGCACGAACACCACTCCCGCGCCGCGGGGCTTTCCCTTGGCCGCCGCCGCGTTTACCGCGAAGGCTCTCCCGATGTCACCGGGAAGCTTTGACTTAAATGCCCTGAGCAAAACATAGGTAAGCACAAATCCGGCCAGCAGCGCCGCATAGATCAGCGGCTTTTCGGCTGCCGCGCCGTACAGATTGTAAAACATTTTGAATCATCTCCGATTTATTCGATTTCGGGCAGAAGGCTGTCCATAAATTTGATCACGTATCTCTGTCTGTCCTTCGCAAAATTGAATATCTGCTTTTCGACTCCGGCATAGTATCCGGCCGACGTCCAGAGAGTGAAATCACCCTTTTTGCGCTGTTCGTCCAGGAAATCGTAGTAATGGGCCAGCTCGTCCGCTCTCTCCGCATCGAGGGTCTTATAGGTCGCCAAGATACTCTCCTCGCTGAACGCGCCGTTTAAGAACTCCATAGTCTTTGCCCTGAAGTAATTCCTGCAGTCCTTGCGCTCCATGAGCTTTTTGAACAGAGGCGAATAGCGGTTGTCGCTCGGATTGAGGATAACCTTGAGATTGTTGTAGTTGGCGGCAGCCTGGAACTGATCGTAAATGCCGTACGCGTAGTCCATATCGTGTACGAGGAATCTCCAGCGTCCGTCAAATACCTCCCTGTCGGGAGTGGCAACAGCGCCCTCGGCAGACAGTGCCGCCGCATCGGCCTCGACATATCTGAATACCTTGTAGTTGTTGTTCGGCCAGTCCCAGTTATTGATCGTGATATTCCATGCGTAGTAGTCGAGATAATCCTCCACATCCATGAAATCACAGAGCTTCGCGTATTCCGCGTCGTCGGTCAGGTCGGAGTTTACAAAGGCATCATATTTCGTATTATACTCATCCACGAGCCACTGGCAATCCTCATCGTCGCTCTTATCCTGCTCGCTGCCCTCGAGGATGAAGAACTCACCCTCGGCATCGCCGTAGAGCTCCTTTAAGTACTTGTCGCAATAGTTCTCATGCAGCCAGAAATAGCCGTAATACTCACCGTTAAGATAAGCGACCGCGGGAAGGCATCCCTCATAGACCTCAAAACCGGCTACGCGGCAGAGCGCCTGGCTCAGCTCATCCCTGATGAAAGCGAACTGCATGTCGTTTCCGCTGTTCCTGAGCACGAGCTTGTCGTATTTCTTGATGATGCCGTCCGAGCCGTCGAGCTTTGCGGTTCCGAACTCAGAGAACTTAAAGTTTTTATGGTCGGGATCGTAGGACTTGCGCGAGAACAGCTTCATCGATTTGATCGTGTTCTGGCGCGAATATCCGCCGTAGATCCTGACACCGGCGTACTGGGCGAGGAGCTCGGTACCGTCGGCCCTTACGGCCTCCACGAATACTCCGCGCTCGCTCTCACGCCCTCTCTTGCTGTAATTCCTGCCGTAGAATATACCGTCGGGCCTCTCGGTCAGATCGTCCGGATCGCCGCTGATCGAGAAGATCAGAGTGGTGAAACGTCCCTCGAGGTTCTTTGCCACGATAAAAGTCTTGGCCGCGGTCTTTGAGAAAGTACCGTCGGCAAGCTTCGCCGCAGCCCTGAATACGTACGCGGGAGGGAAATCCCCGCCGTGAGCCTCGAACTTAAGGGGTTCGGTATACTCCGTGCTGTTCTCGTCGGGCATCCTGCCGTCGAGAGTGTAATATACCTTTGCATTCGCGGGTGCGGATATCGTAAGGGTCAGATCATTGTTAAAGAGCATACCCTCCGCCGAGAAAGACCAGCCGCCCTCACCGTCGAATACCAGGCTCACATCCGTTATGTCATTCGCATGGCTCACATAGCCCGGATGCGCCTCATAAGGCTTTATTGCCACGGGTGTGTCGCTGCCGGCGTTATCCTTTGCGGGCGCGTCTGTAGGCGCGGCCGTGGGAGTCGGATCCGCAGGCGCCTCGGTAGGTGCTTCGGTGGGCGCTTCGGTGGGCGCGGGAGTATCCGCCGCGCCGCCGTCTGTCGGAGCGGGAGCATCGGTTGCCGCGCTGCCTCCGTCGCCGGGCTGTGCCGTAACGGCATCCGGTCCCGGATCGGGATCCTTTCCCCTGCAGGCCACTGCGGCCGATGCGATCAGTGCCGTCATCATGAGCACCGATACAACCTTAACCAATGTCTTCCCCAATGTTTTCATTTCTTTTCCTCTTACATTTCAATAATAATCTCATTTTCGGGCTTTAAGATATCATCCCTGATGAGCAGACCGTCGATCGCGGTGCCGTTGACCGTGACCTTTTTAACGCCGTGCTCGCTGCCGTTCGGGTTGTTGACCGTAACGTTCAGGATCTTGCCGCGGAAATTCTTTTTCATGGTGTAGCTCTTCCATGCCGAAGGGATCGAAGGATCGATAACGATGCCGTCCGCCTCGGGATTGAGTCCGAGGATACCCTCCGTGGTACCTACCATAACGGTAGAAGCGGTACCTGTCAGCCAGTGAACGTGTGCGCGTCCCGCGAAAGGCGAATCCTTCGCCTCAACGAACTGTCCGTAAACGTAAGGCTCGAGAGCGCGCTTTTCGGCACAGTCATTATAGGTCGCGGGTGCGGCTTCTGTCCAGTACTTATAAGCGCGGTTGCCGTGTCCGAGCTTGGCCTCCGCCAGGATCAGCCAGCCCTGGGGCTGCGAGAAGATACCGGCATTTTCCTTAACACCCTTGTTGAAGCAGGTCATGAGCGCGCCGTCAAAGCCGTGGTTCTCATACGCGGGATACATGACCATCGCGCCGTAAGGAGTGTTGAGCTCCCTTTCAACGCTGTCCATAGCCTTCTCCTGCTGCTCTCTCGTGCCGAAGCCCGCGATAACGGACCACGACTGGGGATTAAGCCACATCGAAGCCTCGGGATCGGTACGCTGACCGATGATCACGCCGTCTTCCTTGTAGCCGCGGATCCAGCGATCCTCGTTCCAGCAGGGTGCCAGGATGTCCGAAAGCTTGTTTTGAACACTGTCCAAATAGCCGATATATTCGCTGTCGTTCTTGATCTCGGCGTATTTGCGCAGGATCTTGATCGCGTATACGAGCTGGAATGCAACGAAGGTCGATTCACCCTTTTTGCCGAGGCGCAGACAGTCGTTCCAGTCCGCATGGAGTCCCGCGGGCATGCCGTGGTTGCCGAGGTTGTTCATCGAGAACGAGATCGCGCGCTTTAAGTGATCGTAAACGCTGCCCTTCTCGCCGTTGTTCGCGTAGAAGATCTCCTCATCGAGGAATGCGATGTTTCCGCTCTCGGAAATATACTTGTAAACGGTGGGGAACAGCCAGAGCGCGTCATCCGCGCGGTAGCTCGGGTGTCCGGTCTCCTTAACGTATTCGGGATCGTCGGGAGTGTTCTCCTGCCCTGCCTTATGGGTGTACTTGACCAGAGGCAGACCCGCGCCGTTCGTAACCTGCGCCGAAAGCATGAAGCGTATCTGATCCGCCGCCATCTCGGGTGCCAGATGGATAACGCCCTGGATATCCTGCACGGTGTCGCGGTAGCCGAAGCCGTTTCTTAAGCCGCAGTACTGGAAAGACGCCGCTCTCGACCACGTAAATGTGATGAAGCAGTTGTACGCGTTCCAGACATTGACCATATTGTTGAAGTTCTCGTCGGGAGTGTGAACCTGCAGATTCTCGAGCTTAGAATGCCAGTAGTTCCTAAGCTCGTCCAGCTCCTTATCGACCAGACCTGCGTCCTCATATCTTTCGATGATCTCAGCCGCGGTCTTTTCGGGCTTCTGTCCGAGGATATAGGTAAATACCTTGGTCTCGCCGGGCTCGAGCGTGATATCGCTCTCAAGCGCGCCGCAGGAATTGTCGCAGTAGTTCAGATCGCCTTTAAGTCCCTCGGCGATGCCGACGGGATTGGCGTAGCTGCGGTAGTTGCCCACGAATTTGTCCCTGTCGCCGCAGAAATGATCGATCTTTGCGCCCGCGAGGCCTAAGAAGCGCTCATTGTTCGGGTTGTGGAAGTTCTCATTCTGCTTCTGCAGGATGAACTTGTCCTTAAAATATGTATGCGTGATGAACAGGGTGTACTGAAGGTTGACCTGATCCTGCTCATAGTTGTTCTCGTTAACGAACTCGCAGTAACCGGTGACCGCAAGCTTTCTGGGCGCACTGCCGGTATTGGTGACCTTGCATCTCCATACCTCGTAGGTAGCGTTGAGCGGAACATAATACGCAGTCTCCGCTTTGATCCCGGTGTACTCCGACGAGATCACGGAATAAGCTGTACCATGGCGGCACTCGGACTTGTAGCTCTCAAGAGGCTTGCACACGGGCGCCCATGAAGCCGACCAGTAATCGCCGTTCGCGAGGTCGCGGATATAGATGTAGCGGCCGGGCTGGTCCACCGCGACACTGTTGAAGCGGTATCTGATGATCCTGCCGTTGGCTCCGGATTTTACGAAGCTGTAGCCGCCCGCATTGTTCGAAATGATAGCGCCGTACTCGGGCGAACCGAGATAATTGGCCCATGCGCTCGGGGTATCGGGTCTGGTGATAACGTACTCTCTTGCTTTCTCGTCAAAATAGCCGTAATTCATAGATTGTCTCCTTTAATGTGGGATAGAGTTACTTAATCGTTTTCATAACTCATTTTACGGGATTGCCGAATGTTTTTCCATGTTTTTTTTTGCTGTCTTACCCGCAATTATTGCATAGCTCATTTCGACAGTCTGCCGTACACATCGGCAGGCACGTAAGCCTTTATGAAAATACCGTCCTCGCGGTACTCCTCCGCGATCAGCTGGCCCGAGCGCCTTACCTGCTGCAGCAGTCCTGCCGCGGTATAGGGCACGGTCCCCTCAAAATAGGTCTTTTTTTCTTTGAGCAGCTCTTCAACGGCCTCGAGGAGCTTATCGACTCCCGCTCCGGTCTTTGCGGAGATGCGCACGGACCTGTCGGCCCTTAAGTCCTTGACCGACTCGGGGACGAGCAGCTTATCCTGCTTGTTGAACACCGCGATGACCGGTTTGTCTTTGACTCCGAGTTTCTCGAGAGTCTTATAGACCACATGCATCTTCTCGTCGGCCTCGGAGTCCGAAACATCGATCACATGCAGTATCACATCCGCGTATTTTGCCTCCTCGAGCGTCGATCTGAACGCATCGATCAGATGGTGGGGGAGCTTGCGGATAAAACCTACGGTATCGGTCAGCAGTATCTCCTGTCCGCTCTCAAGCTTCATATTCCTCGTAGTGGGGTCGAGCGTCGCGAAGAGCATATCCGCCTCAAGTATCCCCGCGTCCGTCAGGTAATTGAGCAGTGTGGATTTGCCTGCGTTCGTATAGCCCACGATCGCGATGACGGGGACCGAATTCCTGCCGCGCAGCGCCCTGGTTACGTCACGCGTGCGGTCAACCTCCTCGAGCTCGGCCTTTAGCTGCGATATCCTGTTGCGGATCAGTCTGCGGTCCACTTCCAGTTTTTTCTCACCGGGGCCTCTCATGCCTATTCCGTAGCTCACACGCGACATGGAACTGCGCGAACCGATCAGCCTCGACGAACGGTATTTGAGCTGGGCGAGCTCTACCTGCAGCTTACCTTCATTTGATGAAGCATGCTTCGCGAAGATATCCAGGATCAGCATGGTCCTGTCCATGACCTTGGTGTCGAGCGCCTCTTCGAGGTTATTCATCTGCGCGGGCGAGAGCTCATCATCGCAGACGATGCCCGTAGCACCGGTTTCGGCGATCATGTCCTTTACTTCCTCAATCTTGCCCTTACCGATATAAGTAGCTGCGCTGAAAGCCTCACGGTTCTGGATTATCCTGCCGACAGTCTCTCCGCCCGCGGTACGCGCGAGCTCCTCAAGCTCATCGAGCGATCTGTCGGTCATATCATCATTATCAAGGGACACGGCTACGAGGACGAGCTTTTCCTGTTCATGTCCGGTCTCAAAATAATCAGCCATATTTCATTCCTCCTCCGTTCCCTATCATACATTATCCTGCGTTTTGTGGCAATCGCTACCCGTTGATAGCTTTTTACTTGCCAATGTTTACCACGAACGGCGAATTAAGATATCCTATCCCGCGCCGGGAACACTTTATAGTATATGCGATCCGGTATATGATGGTACCATCAACAAAGGATATACGTCCTGCATAAATCCAAAGGAGAGTGATCGTAATGTTGGACAAGAGATTTGTTGTAAAAGAGTCGGAAGGAAATTCACTGACGAGTCGTAAGTTTTATGTTATAATCGACCGCGAGACCGGAGTTAATTATCTTTATGTGGCCAGCGGCTACGGAATTGCATTAACTCCTTTGCTCGACAGGGACGGAAAACCCGTTATCTCGTATAACGGCCCCGAGTATTATTCATAAATATAATTACGATTTAACAAATCAAATATGATAGGGAGGTACATTATTATGGCTAAGAAATGTTACAAGAGCACGGTTGACAAGAAATTCGCAGGTGTCTGCGGCGGTATCGCCGAATACTTCGATATCGATTCGACACTCGTAAGACTCATCTGGGTCGTTTTATCACTGGCCGGAGGTTCGGGGCTTCTCGCTTACATCATCGCAGCGATCATAATGCCCGATCGTCCCGCGGGCGGATACGATCCTTACGGAAACAGGAGCCCTTACCAGGATCAGAACCCTTACCAGAATCAGAACACTTACCAGAACCAGAATCCTTACCAGGGTCAGAATCCTTACCCGGATCAGAACACCAACGATCAGACCGAATATCGTCAATAACCCGAAGACTGCCGGCGCGCTTTCAAGTGCGCCGGCTTTTTTTTGCGCGGAATGATATTGCCATCCGCTTTTTTCTCTGATATAATATTGTTCCGGTTAAGGGGGATTAATAAGTAATATGAAGTTTCACAGAAGAGTCTCATTGCTGCTCACCATGGGCATCATGGCCATCGGACTCATCTCCTTCAAGTTTTCTCCCGCTGAAGCTACTGCCGCGAACAAAAGCGCAGTCGACATACCCGACACGGTGGCTACACCCACTCCGACGGCTGTGCCGACACCGACTCCCGTTCCCTCACCCACTCCGGTTCCGAACACACTCACGAAACTGGACGGGAACACCGAGATCGACAAACTCATCGCCGCTTATCTCGAGGCAAAGCTCAGCTGTGACATGGAGCAGTTTGAAGGCATTGTATCCGATACCGCTTATATCGACGAAGCGTATCTTCAGCAGCGTTTCGCTACGATAAAGAGTTTTTCCGACATCACCTGCTACTCGAAAAAGGGCGCGGGCAATATAGATTATGTGGTTTATTATACCTACTACAGTGAGATCGCCACGATCACCTCACCTGCCATTTCCATCGACAGGGCTTTCGTTTACAGGGATGATGACGGCGTCTTAAAGATCTATATCGGCACTGTTGAGGACGACGTCGAGGAAGCGCTGAACGCCATCAACTATGACGAGGATGTGCAGCAGCTTATCAACGACGCGTACGCGCAAATGGAGGCCGAGGCCGCAGAGGACGAGAATCTGCTGGCATATTGGCTGAGAGCCTTCCCGAATGCGGAATTTGACATCAATTCCCATGAAGGCACCGACGAGGACCTCAACTCAGGTGAGGACGGTTCGCAAGGCGAAGGCTGAGAGCATTCGTTTATCGCAAGAATAAGGTCGTGTTCAAGACATGGGGACGGTTCTTCTGTCTGCGAAGTATGCAGACAGAAGAACCGTCCCCATGTCTTACCCATGTCTTATTCTCTTTATTACTCTGTATCGCCGATCTGTTTTTCGGCGGCCGTTATACTCTTACCGGTCCGGAATCCCAGACTCAGCGCGCCTGTGGGACATGCCCCGGCGCATTTGCCGCAGCGTATGCACTCAGGTGAATCGGGCGAATGAAGCGGATCCGCGGCCATAGGGCAGGCGGCGGAGCATTTGCCGCATCCTATACACGCGGCATCGTCTATGCTGAGGTGATACAGGCTCACCCGGTTTGTCAGTCCGTATACGGCCCCGAGCGGGCATATATATCTGCAGAACGGCCTGTAGATTATGAGGCACAGTACGATCACCGCGATCAGTACCGCCATCTTCAGATCGAACAGCGTCCCGATCTGCATGTTCAGCTTATTTCCGTGCAGCAGGATGATGGGTACGCCTCCCTCCAAAGTGCCCGCGGGACAGATATATTTGCAGAATGCGGGCGTCGCCGTAAGGATGATGGGCAGTATGACCACAAATACCGCCAGGATAAGATATTTCAGGTATCTGAGCTGCTTATCGCCCTTAAAGGTACGCAGCTTTTTCTTCGGGAAGGGTATTTTGTGGATCAGCTCCTGTATAAATCCGAACGGGCACAGGAACCCGCAGACGGCTCTTCCGAGCAGCGCTCCGAAAAACAGCAGCAGTCCGAGCACATAGTAGGGGAACTTAAAGTTCCTCGAGCCCAGGAAGTTCTGCAGGGAACCGAGCGGGCACGCTCCTATCGCCCCGGGACAGGAATAGCAGTTCAGTCCCGGCACGCACACGTTTTTTACCGGTCCCTGATAGATGCGTCCGGTAAAAAAGCCCTTGAAATTCGCGTTCTGTACAAGTGCCGCCGCCAGCTGTACACATAAACGCAGCCGGCCCGTAATACCCTTTTTTCTCTCAATCTTTCCGGTCATGGCGTCACCTCATCCGACTCCGATACATTCCAGGCAGACGCGTACCGCCTTTGCCAGAACATCCGCGTTCTGCTTCATCAGAAGCCCTGCCGCGATAAGCGCCGCGGCCGCAGCTATGCAGATCAGTCCCTTTTTGTTCCTGCTCAAAGCACTCACTCCTTCAGAAGATCGTCAATTATCTTTGCCCAGTCCTTATACTCTCTTGAGCCGATGCACGCGTTTCCGAGCACCTGTCCTTCATTGTCGACAAATATAGTAGTCGGGTAATAACCGGTGTCCATGTATTCGTCAAATTCTTCGGTATAGAAAAGATTCGGGTAGGTGATCCCGAGTTCCTTTACGGTCTCACGGTTTTCGGCCTCCTCTTCCTTAAGCGAAATGCCTATGATCTGCAGGCCTTTGTCTGCATAATCCTCACTGAGCTTATTCAGATCGGGCAGTTCTCCGACGCAGGGACCGCACCAGTAGGCCCAGAGGTTGATCATCGTGACCTTGTTTTCATAGAAGCAGGTCTCATCCCAGCCGTTGCCGTCAAAATCCGTTGTAAGGAAACGGATATCGGGTTCCGGTACCTCACCGGGGTCGTCAGTCGGCTCAGCAGCCGCGGGGTCTGCGGTGATCTCAGGTGTTATGTTATCCGCAGGAGTATCCGTGGGTGTTTCCGTCACGATCTCCTCAACAGGGGTGGGTGTCTCAACCTCGGCAGGGGTATCAACCTTACGGAGCGACTCAAATACTCCGCAGCCGGTGAGTCCCACCGTTATGACCGCTGTCATGAGCAGCGCCGCAATTCTCTTTTTCATTATTCTTCTCCCTTCGTTCACTACGTTCACTTATTCAAACGTTTTTAATTCAAATATCTCGTCACGGTCGATATCACATACTATTACGGACGGCTTTTTATCGGCCATTGCGATGTTCAGTGCCGCATCAAGCTCCGATACGTTATGCGCGGTAAACGCGAGAGCCCCCATAGCCGAAGCTATCGAAGCATAATCGACATTGTCGTCGAACTCGGTCTGTGAATACCTGCCGTCAAATCTCATGCGCTGCAGCTGGTGTACCATGCCGAGCGACCTGTTGTCAAATATGATCTCAATGATATGCAGCCCCTCGCGTACAGCAGTGAGCAGCTCGATCATGTTCATCCTGAAGCATCCGTCGCCCGCGAAATTGACCACGGGCCTGCCGGGATTGCCGACGGCCGCGCCGATCGCAGCGCCTAAGCCGTAGCCCATGGTGCCCAGGCCTCCGGACGTGAGCAGCTGCCCCGGACGGGAGAAGCTGTAATGCGTCGCGGCCCACATCTGGTTCAGTCCGACCTCCGTGGTCACGATCACGTCATCCTTCAGTTTTTCGTAAGCGGTCCTGACAACGAGCGGACCGGTGAGTATGCCTTTTCCGGCAGCTTTGGCGGCCTTGTCCGCGGTCTCTTTTTCCTCCGCGTCACGCATCGCGCAGAGTTCATCCCTCCAGCTCCTGCGCTTCGCGGCATTGGCCGCGCATTTGCCCTCGAGCCTGCCCGTCAGCTCCCTGATCACCATCGCGGCATCCCCGGCGATCGAAACCTCTGAGAGTATGTTCTTGTTCAGTTCCGCATTGTCTATGTCTATGTGGATTATCTTCGCTTTCGGCGCAAAAGCCCTGTCATTGTTCGTCACTCTCTCGCTGAACCTGGTACCGACGCCTATCAGCAGATCGGCTCCCGCCAGCGCCGCAGCGGCCGCGCGCGTGCCGTACAGGCCCGCCATGCCCAGATA
The DNA here is from genome assembly GCA_016288005.1 of Lachnospiraceae bacterium. Lineage (GTDB taxonomy): Bacteria > Bacillota > Clostridia > Lachnospirales > Lachnospiraceae > RUG11977. Next base: position 20,790 of record JAEEXY010000020.1, on the reverse strand, counting down.
CCCGGGGTCCTTGCCGCAGAACACGCCCTTGCCCATCAGGGTATCGATGACCGGTATCTCGAGGAGTCTCGCGAACAGGTCCAGGCTCCTCGCCGCTGAATGCGACGCGGCTCCGCCTCCCGCCAGCAGCAGGGGCTTTTTCGACCTGCAGATCAGTTTAACCGCTTCATCGAGCTCATCGTTTAAAAAATCCTTTTCAAATTCGGGAGAATCACCGTGAGGCGCGGGCGCGTACTCGTACGAAGCCTTGGTCACGTCGCGCGTGATATCGATGAGTACAGGCCCTTTGCGACCCGAACCCGCTATCTTAAACGCTCTGCGTATCGTCGACGCCAGCATCGCGATGTCCTTAACGATGAAATTGTGCTTGGTGATCGGTATCGTAACTCCCGCGATATCGACCTCCTGGAAGCTGTCCTTTCCGAGATCGGAGTTCGATACATTGACCGTGATCGCAACGAGCGGGACCGAATCCATGTAGGCCGTCGCAATGCCCGTGACGAGGTTCGTGGCGCCGGGGCCCGAGGTCACCAGACATACGCCTGTCCTGCCGGTGGATCTGGCATATCCGTCGGCCGCATGCGCCGCCCCCTGCTCGTGGGACGTGAGAATATGCCTTATATCCCCGCCTCTTCGCATGAGCGCGTCGTAGACATTGATCGCCGTGCCGCCGGGATATCCGAATATCACGCCGACCTTTTCTTCCTTCAACGTCTCTATAATGATTTCCGCTCCTGTCAACAGCATGATCTCATCCTCTCCGCTCGTTTATTTGATAACGAGCTCTATAGGGCAGTGGTCCGATCCCATAACGTCGGGATGGATGCCGGCGCTCACGAGCCTGTCCGCAAACGACTTTGACGTACAGAAATAGTCTATGCGCCAGCCTACGTTCTTTGCCCTCGCGCCGCCCATATAGGACCACCAGGTGTACGCATCCTTTTTATCGGGATAAAAATATCTGTATGTGTCGATAAAGCCCGCGTTGAGCATGACAGTCATCTTCTCGCGCTCTTCATCGGTAAATCCCGCGTTTTTATGATTTGACTTGGGGTTTTTCAGATCTATCTCCTCGTGCGCCACGTTCAGGTCCCCGCACCAGATCACGGGCTTTTTCGCGTCGAGCGACTGCACATAGGCCCTGAAAGCGTCCTCCCATCTCATGCGGTAATCGAGGCGCGTGAGCTCTCTCTGCGAGTTCGGCACATATACGCAGATCAGATAGAAATCCTTATATTCCGCGGTGATCACTCTGCCCTCGTGATCGTGCTCCTCTTCGCCGATCCCGAGCGTCACGGCAAGGGGCTTTTCCTTTGTAAAAAGCGCGGTCCCCGAATAGCCCTTTTTTTCGGCGTAATTCCAGTATCCGAAATACCCCTCGGGCGCGAAATCGATCTGCCCCTCCTGAAGCTTAGTCTCCTGAAGGCAGACCACATCCGCGCCGATATCGTTGAAGAAATCGGCAAAGCCCTTCTGCATGCAGGCTCTCAGCCCGTTTACGTTCCAGGAAATAAGTTTCATAGAGTTATCCTCCGCTGTCTTGGTTTTCTTTAGTATAGTGGATTTGCCTCAAGGTGTAAATACACAAAGACGCATGCGCCTGCGCATAAGAAAACCCCGGAAGCGGTCCGTCCGCCTCCGGGGAGTAAAGATCGTTATCTAAGCGCTGTGCGCCGTCCGGGTTTCCGTATCAGTAGATGTAAACTATATCGGAATACTCGGAATCCTTTTTGACCATCGTGTACTTTTTCTTGCTCTTATTGTTGTAGAGGCACATATCGTAAGTAGCGTCGACGGTATACCATTTCTTTTTCTTGGAATCCCAGATCTGGGTCCATGCATGGTACTCCTTGACATTGGGAGTATATCCGGTCACAACTCTCGCCTCAACGCCCACGCTGCGCAGCATGGCCGAAAACAGGGCCGAGATATCGTAGCAGATGCCGAGCTTGCGGTTGTAGGTGTTCAGGTTGATCGGCGAGTAATAACTGGTCGAAGCCTTAACGCTCAGGAGCTCATAGTCGTAAGCGTAGTTCTTGATGATATAGTTGTAGATCTTTTTAACCTTGGCCGACTCGGTCTTGCAGGACTTGACCAGCTTCTTGGCCTGGGTGATGTAGACGTCCTTCGCTGTATACGAAACGATGATGTTCGATACGTCGAATACGCTCTTGCTGGCGGACTCGGTAAGCTTGACTTCCTTTGTCTTAAGAACGGAAGCCTTACCTGTATCGAGCACCTTGCAGATACGGATCTTATAGTCGCCCGCGCCGCGTGTCAGCGGAACATTGACCACGTTCTCGCCTTCCTGCAGCTTATAGTAGTAGCGGACCGCCTCGTTGGTGTTCGCCTTTACGTTGTTCGCGGGCACATCCACAAGTATCAGGATGGTCTCCTTTTCCGCCGCGGTAAATGTGATCTTTACCGTGCCGTTCTCATTATCCACAAAGATATCGTCGTCCGATACTGTCGCTGCCTTAACCGGAGACGCAGGACGGTAATACTCGCTTACGCCGGCAAAAAGTGTCATTGCGAGCAGAAAACACAGCAATCTCTTAATGTTTTTCATGCTTAGCTCCTTTCACTTTGCTTCAGGCACTCGCAGTCCGCCTTCGGCGAATCTGCCTGCCTTTCCGGGCACGTCCGGCTGCCCGGATGCACCTTAATACTGATCAACCTCGATAAACTACGTTACTGTTCCCCCGCTTTCGTGAAATCCACTGTCGGCAAGGACTGTGAACAGTAACTTGTTTACATCATATTTCTCTTCATCGCCTCGGGGTTGATGCAGTATGTCAGCGCAGTCTCCTCTTCGATGAGGCCCTTTTTGTAGAGCTCGAAGATGCTGCTGTCCATCGCGCGCATACCCTCGCGGCCGGATGAATAGATAACCGAATCTATCTGGTGAACCTTACCCTCACGGATCATGGTCCTGATAGCACTGTTGGCGTGCATTATCTCAAACGCGGGGCATACACCGCCGCCGACCTTCTGCAGAAGCTGCTGGGAAACGATGGTCTTCAGAACCATCGAGAGCTGCACGCGGATCTGCTGCTGCTGACCTGCGGGGAAGCTGTCGATGATACGGTCGACCGTGTTGGCCGCGCCGAGCGTATGAAGCGTGGACAGTACCAGATGGCCCGTCTCTGCCGCCGTCATAGCGGTCTCGATAGTCTCCAGGTCACGCATCTCTCCGATAAGGATAACGTCGGGAGCCTCACGCAGTGCCGCGCGAAGAGCCGTAGCGTAAGTATCGGTATCGATCGAGATCTCTCGCTGTGAGATAATACTCTTGTCATGTCTGTGGAGATACTCGATAGGGTCCTCCAGTGTCAGTACATGGCAGTCACGACTATGATTGATCTGGTTGATAACATAAGCGAGCGTGGTACTCTTTCCGCTGCCGGCGGTACCCGTTACGAGCACCAGTCCCTTCTTGAGCTTTGAGATCTCGAGTATGCTCTCGGGAATGTTCATATTCTCAAAGGGAGGCAGTCCGAAAGGCACGTAACGCAGAACGGCGCATATCGTACCTCTCTGCTTGAAAACATTCACTCTGAAACGTCCGGCTCCCGGAACCGATACGGCGAAGTCATCGTCGTTATCGTTAATGAATGATTTCATGTCGCGGTGCGCAACATCGTACAGCTGCTGTACCCACTCCTTGGTGGTCTCTACGGTAAGACCTCTCTGGTTGTCATAGCCCGACATATCGTCGTCGCGGACTACCTTTCCGCCGATCTTGAAACAGATGGGCTGTCCGACAACAAAGAAAATATCCGAAGCCTTTTTCTCCACCGCTTTTTTCAAAAGCTCGTCAAGAGTGATCATTATCAATTCCTCCGTCAGTTTATATCGATAACGTTGATCTCGAACGCCGATCCCGAATAGCCCTCCTGGCTGTCGACCACGAGTCTGTGGTCCGTAACCTTAAGGTCATCAAGCCCTGTGTCCGAAGTCATCTCCACATGTATCACAGATGTGTCGTTGACCGGAACCTCAAATACGATGCGGTCAGCTTCGACGCTCACCAGATCTACGGTTCCCGGCAGCAGCGGAGTGATAGCCGCTTTCGCGGACTCAGCCGACTCTGCGGGAGTGCCTTCGATCGCCTCTTTGATCAGGTATTCGGCCTCCTGCGCGATACCCTCGGCCTCATAATAGCCCGACACGGCTTTCGCCGAGGTCCTGGCCATCTTCAGACCGCTGTACGCCGCCCTCACCGCAAGTATCGAAAATACCGCGAGCCCGAGGACCGTAAGCAGAAGGATTATCGAAGGTCCGCCGATATTCATTTTGAAGGAATTGTTGTTAGCCTGATTAGACATAGTCCTGCTATCCTCACTATACACCTAATTATGTTACAATTCAAGGGTAATTTTGTGTCAAAATAATGAAATATGTAACAATTTTATGTATCCTGTACTCATCCGATCGGGATGTAATAGGACGTAACAACCTCAGCGAGCTGTTCCTTGCCCTCAACATCCACGGTGATCCTAACATCGGTAAGAGTGCCTGTTTTGCCGTTCGAACGGTCGGTGACCTCGGTCGTCATGCTGAAGAACGCATCCGCCTCGGCGCAGCTGTTCCATTCTTTGTCAAAGTATACCTTTTCAGTGCCTGAGACCTGCTCGGCCCCGCTCTTTAAAGCCTCGATCCTGTTTTCCGCCATGATCGTGGCCTTGCTGATATTGACCGAACGTCCCTGCAGCTTATCCGCGGAAACGTACAGCCTCATGATGGCCACGCTTACCAGCGCGAATATCGCGATGATGATGACCGATTCCACCAGAGGAAGTCTTACGGCCGCGCCGTTATCGTATTTTGCCATTATCTGCCAGCCCCCTCCGTACTTCTTAAATAAACGGTCAGCGACTCTTTGCTGCCGCCCGCGTTGCCTGCCGAAAGAGTGATGGTACCGTCGCCGCCTTTGATCTCAAAGGAGTCGATCTCTATGGCCTCGAAGCCGAAATCGAGGTCCGGATCCCCGTACCCCTCGGCCTGCATCAGTTCGCAGAGATACCCGTTCCTGAAATAGACCATCGTATCATAGATATCGCCTTCGATCTCTTCCCTCAGCACCAGCACATCGGTGCCGTCGATTTTCTCTACCGATACGCTGCCCTCGGAATCATACTGACGTATCTTCGTCGCAACGAAAGAGAGCGAGGTCCTCAGCTCAAAGTTTTCGTTCGCCGCCAGCACTATCCTCTCATACTCTCTCGTTCCGGCGCTCAGCAGCACGAGCGCGGCTATTGCGAAGAACGCGATTATGATGATCGTACTGCCCGCGCTGACGAGAGCGCTGCGGCTTTTGACCTTTTTTTCATCGTTAGTGTTCTGCATATATCCCCCGCATCAATCCTATTTCCTGAATACCGCGATATTCGGGCTGACGTTCGCAGCCGCGCAGTCATAGGTTACCTGGAAATGATCGTAATCGATCTTAACTCCGTAATTCTCGATCAGATAATCAAGCTGAGCGGGATAACGCCCCTCGTCCGCATAGCACTGTACCGTAGCCTTTTTGATCGCGGCCAGGGTCAGCTGTCTGTCCTGCTCGAGCGAAAGATTGTTGAACTTATACACTCCGAGTATAAATATCACAAGTATCGCGGTGCAGAGCAATATGGGAAGCACAATGGATTTAAAGATGTATTTCTGACGGTTCTGTCTGAAATTCTTCATGTCCGATAATCTCCGTTCAATACATAAGATCAGTCACCGGTGCCGGAATCAGCCTACCGAAGAGATCATGCTCACGAGAGGGAGCATAACCGCAAGCAGTACGGCGCCGACCATCAGTGAAAGTACTACAACGAGCGTGGTCTCGATAACGGTCGTAAGTCTGCCCAGAGCCGCCGAGGTCTTGTCATTGTACTGCTCGGAAAGCTTTGTGAATATCTCGTCCGTGCCGCCGGTCTTGGCCGCAACGCTGATAAGTCTGGCTTCCATGCCGACGATCAGTCCGCTCTGACGTACGGCCTCATCGAAAGGAGCGCTGTTTCTGTAGAGCTCAAGGCACTTCTCGATGCGGTGCTTTACGATCTCGTTGTCGCAGTTTTCGATCTCGCGCTCGAGGCCCTCGCGGATATCCATGCCGCTGGCCATCATAAGAGCGATGGAGGAAATGAACTTACCCGTAGCCATCAGTACCATGATGTTCCTGATGGGGCCGAAGCCGTTGGCCGCCCTCGATAAAACCTTAGCGCCCGACTTGGTCCTGCTCCAGATCACAACAAGGAGGATCACCGCGAATATCGCGCAGATGATGACTGCGATTATCCTGCCCGCGGTAAGTCCCGCAGTGAGTACGTTCTCGGTGGATGCCGCAACATCCGAGCTCAGTTCGGTAAACATCCTCTCAAACATAGGAAGTATCTTCCATACGAGCACTACCATGATCGCCGCCATTACGGCAAACAGTATCATGGGATACGCTATGGCGCTCCGCAGGCCCGCCTTTACGCGGCTGTCGCGCTCATAGTACTCGGCCAGAGACTTCATAACGTCCTCGAGACGTCCGGTCTTCTCGCCGACCTCTACCATGTGCACCATGTACTCAGGGAACGCGCCCGTAGCCGTAAGTGCCTTATAGAGAGGGATATTCTCCTTGACCTGGAGATCGATCTGGCGCAGTACCTCCTTGGTCTTGGCATCCTCCATCTCGCTGTAGAGCATGTAGGTGCCCTCGTAAACCGAGATACCGCCCTTTAAGAGCATGGCGATCTGATCGCAGAACATCGCGATCTCATCGGAATTGAACTTTTTCTTTTTGCCCTTGCCGGTGTCCGCGGGAGCCGCGTCCGTGTCCTTTTTCTCCTCTTTTACTGCCGCTGCCGCAGGGGTCTCCTTTTTCGGCTCGGCGCCCAGATTCGGGTTAAAGCCCGTATCGTCCGCTCCGAGACCCGGATCGAAGCCTGTGTCGACGGCTCCGAGATTGGGATTGAAGCCCGTGTCGTCGGCCCCAAGATTCGGGTTGTAGCCCGTCTCGTCCTTTTTGCTGTCGTTTCCCAGATTGGGATTGTACTCGTAGGTATTGTCGTCAGCCATCTGTAATGTACCGTCCCCCCAAATAGATTTTCAATACTTCGGTGCTTATATGATCTCTGATATCTTTATGTCCCTGTTCTTGGCCAGGTCAACAAAGATGTCGTCCACCTGCACAACTGGCTTTGACAGCTCGGCGTTGTTCAGAAGGACTATCTTACCCACCTGATCGTTCGAGAGCCTCACGTTGTGATTTATGAACACCTGCGTGATCTGCTCGAGCAGCGGGATAAGGAACTTGGGATTGTATTTGTGCGCGTCGTCGTTCTGGAGCATCTTTACCACATCGAACGGGCACACTCTCGGTCTGTATATACGGTCGCTGGTCATCGCGTCGTAAACGTCCGCGATGGCGATGATCATGGCAAAATTCTCAATCTGCTCTCCGTTCTTTCCGAACGGGTATCCGCTGCCGTCGGCCCTCTCATGGTGTTGGAGCGCGGCCATCTTGATACGGTCGTCGATATTCTTGTCTTTAAGCAGCTCATAGCCTCTCAAGGTATGAGTCTTGACTATCTTATATTCCTCGGCGGTCAGTGAATCCGGCTTTAAGATGATCTCGCGCGGTATCACGGTCTTTCCGATGTCGTGGAGCAGTCCCGCGAGCGTCAGGATCCTCTCGGACTCTTCGCCGAGCTCGAGCCATTTCGCGAAACACCCCGCGATCAGCGAAACATTGACGCTGTGCATGTAGGTCATCTCGTCATATTCACGGATGCAGTGGAGCATGTTGAAAACCTTTGTCCTGCTGCCGCTCGAGCCGACCATACGGTCTACCTCAGCGATCAGGTAGTCCTCGTCGATCTCGGTGCCCTCGGTGATCATGGAATTGATCGTATTCTGCAGGGCCGAAACGGCATGGTCGTAGTTCTTTGAAAACTCCCTGAACTCAACGCTGTTCTTCAGCTGCTGGACAAAGCTCTGATCGTCGTTTGCGGCTTCTTCCTCCTCGTAAACGATGATCGTATCGATGGAGTAGAACATTATCTTGGAAATTTTCTGCGCATCAAGAATTGAATGCTTATTCAGGATAACCTGATTGTTGCGCGAATAGATATCCTGCGCCAGCTCCATACCAAGAGTGGCGCGGCTGATCGGTATTCTTTTTGACGGTCTCTTCTCTTCGCTGTCTTTCACTGCAATCCCCCTCCACAATTCTCAAATAATTATACAACAGGCGGTGTCCGATGACAAATAATTTTTGGGAAAAACGGCTATTTGTTATAGAATTTTGCCACCTGGGCGAAATTATTCGTCAGCGCCGCAGACCAGTTGCCCTCTTTAGCGCCGTTTGTCCTCGAAGAAACGAAGTCTTCGAGCTTTTTCATGTACTCGTCCGATGATATAGTCCCCTCAGCCACATAAGTCAGTCCGCGTTCCCAGCTCGCGGTAAGATCCGGTCGCAGCAGCGACTTGATCGAAGCGTTCACCACCTCGTAGACCAGCTCACCCTGCAGCGAAGGCGTGATGATCTGGGTCTTTTTGTTCAGGTTCAGATACGAGATGCTCACGAGTTTCTTAAGGATCTCGGCGCGTGTAGCGCTCGTCCCGATGCCGCTGCCCTTGATCTGGGCGCGCAGGTCCTCGTCCTCGATAAGCTGTCCCGCGTTCTCCATCGCGAGTATGATCGAGCCCGAATTGTAGCGCTTGGGCGGCGAAGTCTCTCCGAGCTTGATCGAGAAATCGTCCACGGGCAGCTTCGCGCCTTTTTTGAGCTGCTCGAGCACCGCGAGCATGTCGGAGCCCAGCTCCTGCTGCTCATCTTCCTCACCGTCGCGCGGCTGCGCGTCGTCCGCGCCCCCGTCCGCCGGCTGGGCCGCGTCCTTTGCTCCGGCCTTATTTTTATTCCTGTAAGGCTGTCCGCATTTGAGCCAGCCTTCCTCCATCAGTGTCTTAAAATTCGCGAAAAAGCTCTCGCCGCCGATGTTCACGGTCAGCGCGATCTTGCGGTAAACGGCGGGCGGCAGGAAAATGCTCAGAAACCTCCTGCCGATCAGCTCATACACCTTGCCCTGGAGCGGCTTTAACGATCCGAGCGCGTTCAGTCCCTGTCCCGTCGGTATGATAGCATAGTGATCCGTTATCTGTTTATCGTTCGTGTATTTTGTCTTGGCTATTTTCTTCCAGGTGTCGGAGGCCAGTATCTGCTCCGCGAACTCCCTGAACTGACCCACGCCGGTGAGTCCCTTTATGTTTTTGTCGATCTCCTTTGCGACCGCTGTCGAGAGTACTCTCGCGTCGGTTCTCGGATAGGTCACGAGCTTCTTTTCGTAGAGCTCCTGAACAATGTTCAAAGTCTCGTCGGGGCTTATTTTAAAGAGCTTTGAGCATTCGTTCTGCAGCTCCGCGAGGTTGAACAACAGCGGCGGATTCTTGGTCTCTTTTTTCTTTTCGAGCCCGGTCACCTCGGCAAAAATGCCTGCGGGACATCCGGTGGTAAAGCCTGCGGGATCGTTTCCCTGCTCCTTGCTCTGACCCGCGGCGTAAAAAGGCTCGTATTCGAGAGTCTCGCCTTCCCTGCCGCTGATCGCGGCGATCATCTCCTCGGCCTTTGCCTTTTCGATAAAACCGTTATCCTTATATAGATACGGAGACTTGTAGTAGCGTGAGCCCTCTACGGCCTTGAAATCACCCGTAAGCTCCGCTCCGCCCTCTCCGTTTTCGCCGGCGCCGATGCGCATGCCTGCGCTCACACGGTAAAAAGGCGTTTTGACAAATGCGCGTATCTCGCGCTCACGTGTCACCACCATCCCGAGCACGCAGGTCATAACGCGGCCGACCGAGATGGCTCCGCGTTTCTGCTGGTGCAGGAAATTGCTGACGGTGTTTCCGTATTTAAGTGTGAGCACCCTTGAGAAATTGATGCCCATCAGATAGTCCTCTTTTGCGCGCAGATACGCGGCATCCGAAAGATTGTCATAGGCAGAGAGGGGCTTCGCCTCGCGTATTCCGCGCAGTACCTCCTCCTCTGTCTGCGAGTCGATCCAGACCCTGCGCCTGTCCTTCGACGCGGGCACGTTTGCCATCGAATCGACCAGTCTGTAGATGTATTCTCCTTCGCGTCCCGAGTCGGTGCAGACATATATGCGCTCGACATCGGCGCGGTTTAAGAGGCCTTTAACTATATTGAACTGTTTCGCGACGCCGTCTATTACCTCGTATTTGTACTCCTTAGGGAGAAAAGGTATCGTATCCAGGCTCCATCTCTTCATTTTGGGGTCGTAGACCTCGGGGTAGCTCATCGTGATCAGATGTCCGACGCACCAGGTTACCACGCTGTTTGCCGACTCCAGGAACCCGTCACGCTTCGAGAAGTTATCCTTCAGAGCCTTTGCGAACTCATTCGCGACGCTCGGTTTTTCCGCTATATATAAATATTTTCCCATTAATTACGCTGTCCTTTATTACATGATGACGCGTCCCGTCCGTATCCGGGCGCATAGCCTTACAGGTTATAAGTTTATCAGAAATACTTCCGGCTTGCAACGCACCTTTGGGGGAGTCCTTACACTGCAGACAGACATCCTCCCATAACAAACTTTATTGTATAAAAAAAATTAATTTTGTATTGCCATTTTCAGAATTATTTCGTATTATGTACTCGTGGTCTAAAAATATTGCGTTTTTACGCGCAGCAAAACAGGAGGACATTTTATGAAAAAAGTACTTGCATTACTGCTTGCACTTGTGATGGTTCTTTCACTCGGCGCATGCAGCAAGGAGAAGAGCAACGACTTCAAGATCGGTGTTATTCTTGTAGGCGATGACAATGAGGGTTACACTCACGCCCACATCGAAGGCATCAAGAAGGCTGCAAAGGCCAACGGCATCAAGGACGATCAGATCATCTGGTTCTACACCATAGGCGAGGATGAGACCTGCTACGACAAGTGTATCGACTGCGTTGAGCAGGGATGTAAGCTGGTTATCACGAACTCTTACGGACATCAGACCTACTGTGAGAGAGCAGCCAAGGAAAATCCCGATGTTCAGTTCGTAGCAATGACCGGTGACAGAGCATTAAAGTCAGGCCTTAAGAATTTCTCGAACGCATTCAACAAGACTTACGAGTCACGTTACGTTTCGGGTATCGTAGCCGGCATGAAGATCAAAGAGCTCGTTGACGCAGGCAAGCTCACAGACAAGAACTACGATGCAAACGGCAACGTTAAGGTCGGTTATGTAGGCGCTTATCCTTACGCAGAGGTTGTTTCCGGTTACACAGGATTCTATCTCGGCATCAAGTCGGTATTCCCGAACGTTGTTATGGATGTTTCCTACACCAACAGCTGGTTCTCGATCGTTGACGAGCAGAACACCGCTGAGAAGTTCATCGCAGAGGGCTGCGTTATCGTAGGACAGCACGCAGACTCGACAGGTGCTCCTTCGGCATGTGAGGCTGCCAACAAGGCCGGCACCGTTGTTTACTCCGTAGGTTACAACGTTGACATGCTTTCCGTAGCTCCTACCGCGGCACTTACCTCTTCGACCAACAACTGGGATGTTTACTACACCTACGCCATCAAGACAGCTCTTGCGGGCGAGGACATCGCTACCGACTGGTCAGAGGGTTATGAGACCGGCGCCGTTGCGATCACAAAGCTCGGTGATTCCTGCGCGGCAGGCACTGCAGACGCGGTTGCAAAGGCTGAGGCTGACATCAAGGCCGGCAAGCTCCATGTATTCGATATCAACACCTTCACCGTCGGCGGCGCAAAGGTTGAGTCGACATTCTGCTTCGATTCCGACGATGATTTCAATTACGATCAGATCGAGGCCATCAAGGACGGCTACTATCATGAGTCTGAGTACATCTCGGCACCTTCGTTCGCACTAAGGATCGACGGCATCACCGAGCAGCAGAACTAAGACTTATTCATCACTTAAGCATTCAAGGGAGACTGCTCACACGGGCAGTCTCCTTTTTCGGGTCTTTCTTTTTTGTGAATTTTTAGAATTCGGACCCTCTTTATTCTTTACTTTTAGAATTTGTTATGTTATCATAAATTTTGAGTATAAAACAAAATTTTTTTGGTGTTTTTTACTAATTTTTCATGAAAGGTGGCCGCCTCTTTGGAAACGATCAAATACGCAGTTCAAATGCGCAACGTCACTAAACGCTTCGGCTCCGTCACGGCTAATGACAGAGTCAATCTCGATCTTAAGCAGGGCGAGATCCTCTCCCTTTTAGGTGAGAACGGCAGCGGAAAAACAACTCTTATGAATATGCTCTCGGGCATCTATTTCCCCGACGAAGGGCATATCTTCATCAACGGCGAAGAAGTTTCCATCGCTTCTCCCAAGGACGCATACACATACGGCATCGGCATGATACATCAGCATTTCAAGCTTGTTGATGTTTTTACCGCTGCGGAAAATGTTATCCTCGGGCAGGACGAGACCGAGAAATTCGACCGTAAGGCCGTTTCGGCAAAAGTCAGGGATATCGCTGCGCGCTACGGTTTTGACATCGATCCCGACAAAAAGATCTACGAGATGTCCGTTTCCCAGAAGCAGACCCTCGAGATAGTAAAGGCCCTCTATCGCGGCGCCGACATACTCATTCTCGACGAGCCCACCGCGGTTCTTACTCCTCAGGAGACAGACAAGCTCTTTGCCGTTATGCGCAACATGAAAAAGGACGGCAAATCCATCATAATCATCACCCATAAGCTTAATGAGGTTATGGAGATATCCGACCGCGTCGCAGTTCTTCGTAAGGGCGAATACATCGGCTGTGTCGAGACTTCGCAGACTTCTCCGCAGGCTCTCACCGACATGATGGTCGGACGCGCCACCACACTCGACATCAACCGTCCCGATCCGGTCAATCCCGAACCGAGACTTACCGTTGAGCATCTTACATGTCTCGACAAGGACGGCGTAAAGCGTCTCGACGATGTTACCTTTACCGCCAATTCCGGCGAGATACTCGGCATCGCGGGCATCGCGGGCTCCGGTCAGAAGGAGCTGCTCGAGGCGATCGCAGGCCTCTATCCCGTTCAGTCCGGCAGCATCATCTACAGTCCCGAGGGCAAGGCTCCGATGAGCCTCGTCGGTCTCGATCCCATGGCCATCAAAAAATCGGGCATCGCGATGAGCTTCGTTCCCGAGGATCGTCTCGGCATGGGTCTGGTCGGCTCCATGGGCATGACCGGCAATATGATGCTCCGCTCATGGCGCAAGAATAAAGGTTTCTTCGTTAACCGCAAGGACCCCAACGAGCTGGCAAAGCAGATCTGGAAGGAGCTCGAGGTCGTTACTCCGGGCACCGAGTTCCCCGTTAGACGCCTCTCCGGCGGCAATGTTCAAAAGGTACTCGTAGGCCGTGAGATAGCCTCCGCCCCGTCGGTCCTGATGACCGCATATGCGGTGCGCGGACTTGATATCAACACTTCCTACACCATATACAATCTTCTGACCGATCAGAAAATGAAGGGTGTCGCTGTTGTTTACGTAGGTGAGGACCTCGACGTCCTGCTCGCCCTGTGCGACCGTCTCGTAGTACTCTGCGGCGGCCAGGTTTCGGGCATCGTCGACTGCAGGACGATCACAAAAGAAGAGGTCGGACTGCTCATGACCAAATACAGGAAGGAGGCATAAGACATGGCTAAGTCAGAAACAGCTCACGAACCTTTGATCAGGATATCAAAGCGTGAGGGCATCACAAGAACACAGTCATGGCTCATCAGACTGCTCAGCCTCCTGCTGGCGCTTATCGTTTCGGGTATCGTCATCGTCTGTATCGTACGCATCAATCCTTTTAAGGTCTATGCCACGATGGCTTCGGGCGCGTTCGGTACCTCAAAGCGTATCTGGGTAACGATCCGCGACATCATGACCCTGCTGTGCATCTCGGTCGGCCTCGCTCCCGCGTTCGCCATGAAATTCTGGAATGTAGGCGCTGAGGGCCAGATCCTCGTCGGAGGCATCGCCACGGTAGTCTGCATGAAGTATTTCACCGGACTTCCGACCGTTCTGCTCGTGCTCATCATGATCGTCGTGAGCATGCTCGCGGGCGCTGTCTGGGGCTTCTTCCCCGGCTTTTTCAAGGCCCACTGGAACACGAACGAGACTCTGTTCACGCTGATGATGAACTACATCGCGATACAGATCACCTCATACATGGTCGCTCTCTGGGAGAATCCTCCCGGATCGAACACCGTCGGCGTCATCAACTCGAACAACGAGTACGGATGGCTGCCCAGCCTCTTCCACGACATCCCGAACCTCGATTTCGGCTGGAACGTGATCATAGTAATGACCGTGACAGTAGCGGTTTACGTATATCTGCGCTACTCCAAGCAGGGCTACGAGATCTCGGTTGTCGGCGATTCGGTAAATACCGCGCGTTACGCAGGTATCCGCGTTAAAAAGGTCTACATCCGCACGATGGCTCTTTCGGGCGCGATATGTGGTCTGGCAGGCTTCGTAGCGGTTTCGGGCGCGAGCCACACGATCTCGACCTCCACTGCGGGCGGACGAGGCTTTACGGCGATCATCGTCGCATGGCTGGCCAAGTTCAATACATTTACGATGATCCTGATCTCGGCCCTGATCGTTTTCCTCGACAAGGGCGCATCGCAGATCGCTTCGAAATACGGCATCAACGAATATGTTTCGCATATCATCACCGGAATCATCCTCTTCTTCCTTCTCGGAAGCGAGTTCTTCATCGGCTATAAGGTTAAGTTCCGGCATAAAGCAGCTGCCGGTCAGGAGGTGAGCAAATGACTGAATTACTGACTCTCTTCCACAGCGCCGTGGTATTCGGTACTGTTATCATGTTCGGCGCTCTCGGTGAGATCCTCACCGAAAAATCGGGCAACTTAAACCTCGGTGTTCCCGGCATCATGTATCTCGGCGGCATCGCGGGCCTTACCGCTTCATTTGTTTATGAGACGGGCAATCCCAACCCGAACGGCCTGCTCTCCGCTTTCCTGGCGCTGGTTTTCTCGTTCCTGTTTGCGGCTCTGGGCGGACTGCTCTACAGTTTCCTGACAATATCGCTCAGGACCAACCAGAACGTAACGGGACTTACGCTCACGATATTCGGCGGCGGCGTAGCCAATTTCCTCGGCGGTATGCTCCAGAAGTTCGCGGGCGGCGTCGGACAGGTTTCCGTTTCGGCCGCGTCAGGCACCTTCAGGGCTTATATTTCCGCCATCGCGGGCAAGGACACCAGCAGCCCGCTCTACGCGATATTCGGATACGGCTGGCTGACCTACGTTGCGATCATCATCGCGATCGGCCTGTTCATCTTCCTCAATAAGACGCGCACGGGCCTTAACCTCCGCGCTGTCGGCGAGAATCCCGCCACGGCCGATGCCGCAGGCATCAACGTAACCCTGTACAAATACCTCGGCACCTGCATCGGCGCCGGTATCTCGGGTCTGGGCGGACTGTACTACACCATGGATTTCATCAAAGGTACCTGGGCAAACGACGGCACCATAGAGGCGCTCGGCTGGCTCGCCGTTGCGCTGGTTATCTTCGCTACCTGGCGTCCCGTCAATGCGATCTGGGGCGCGTACCTGTTCGGTATAGCTTACTGGGCATACCTCTACATCAGAGGCCTCAACAGATACACGATGGAGCTGTTCAAGATGCTGCCTTACGTGATCACGCTGTTCGTGCTGATACTCGTGTCGCTTCGCAGGAAAAAGGAGGATCAGCCTCCGGAGCATCTGGGACTGCCTTATTTCAGAGAGGAAAGATAAAGGATTTCAGGGGTAACCTGCCGAGTTACGGTGTGGGCGGCAACGAGTAAAACTTCCGGGACACGCTCGCACTTCTTCTACGGACGCAGCGGACACTAAGCGCCCTCTCGCCGAATCTGCGAGAGCGACGTTCGCTCAGAACTCAGCCGCACGAAAGCCCCGTGCTTACGAATCATCAGAAGGCATTGCCGCAAACGAATTTGCGCAATGCCTTCTTACGATTCGGCCTATAGGCACTGAGTTCTTCGCTTCACTCGCCAGTGCCGGCGTCCTCTACGAGTCCCGGAAGTTTTCTCTGCGCACCCACACCTCACAGTGCGGATAGACCTAAGCAGAACTCTATCTTTTCTCAGAGAAAGAACGGCGGCAGGTTGGTTGCTCCGGGAAGCGCTTTTAGCAACAAGCGGATACGTCGGAAATTAATGGTAAGAGAACATAAAAAGTGTTTACGATCGGAGGGATCGGGATGGCTGTTACATTGATCAAAAATATCGATACCATAGTGACGTGTGATGCGAAGGATACGATCTATCGTAATGCGGATATACTGATCAGGGACAATCTTATCGTCGGGATTTACGGACAGGAGGGAAGACATGGGGACGGTTCTTCTGTCTGTGACTTCCAGACAGAAGAACCGTCCCCGTGTCTTCCCCTGAGTCCCACTGCCTCGGGCTCTGCGGCTTCGCTGACCGGCCCCGCCCCTGCGCCTGACCGCGTGATCGACGGAACCGGCATGTTCTGTTATCCCGGGCTTATCAATACGCATCACCACCTGTATCAGATGTTTTCGAGGAATCTGCCTGAAGTGCAGAATATGGAGCTGTTCGACTGGCTGAAGACTCTGTATGAGATCTGGAAGGATCTGGACGAAGACGTGATCAGGTTGTCGTCTCTTACAGGCATGGGTGAGCTGATGAAATACGGCTGCACGGCATGCTTTGACCATCACTATGTATTCCCGCACGGAAGCGGCGATCTGATCGGGACGCAGTTCGCGGCGGCGGACGAGCTCGGCATCAGGATGTACGCGTCACGCGGCAGCATGGATCTGTCGGTAAAGGACGGCGGGCTGCCGCCCGACAGCGTGGTCCAGACAGTCGATGAGATCATGCGTGACAGTGCGAAGCTTATTGAACGTTTCAACGATACAAGCTTTGGCGCGATGCACCGGATCGCGCTGGCTCCCTGCTCTCCCTTCTCGGTTTCAAAGGAGCTGCTTAAAGAAAGCGCCGTGCTCGCGCGCGAATACGATGTACGCCTGCACACACATCTGTGCGAGACGCTCGATGAAGAAAAATATATGCTCGAGCGTGAGGGCATGCGTCCTCTCGCGTACATGGAGTCTCTGGGCTGGGTCGGAGCCGACGTATGGTTTGCGCACGGGATCCATTTCAACGACGACGAGCTGGACACCCTGGCGGTGACAGGCACCGGCATAGCGCACTGCCCCATCTCCAACATGAAGCTCTCGTCCGGTATCGCCCGCATCCCCGAGATGCTCGCAAAAGGCATAAAGGTCGGCCTCGCAGTAGACGGCAGTGCCTCAAACGACGGCTCGAACCTGCTCGAGGAGATACGTGTCGCGTACCTGCTGCACCGCTTAAACAGCAGCAAAGCCGCGCCTTCGGGCTATGATATACTGAAAATCGCCACCGCAGGCAGCGCCTCGGTGCTCGGCAGGGATGATATCGGCAGTCTCGCCCCCGGCAAATGCGCCGATCTGTTCCTTGTCGATTCCCGCCGCTTTGAACTCACGGGCGCGGGCTTCGATCCCGCCTCCGTATTCGCCACAGTGGGCCTTAAAGGCCCTGCGGACCTCTGCATGGTAAACGGACGCGTCACAGTAGAAAACGGCCGTCTGACGGCCATAGATGAGGAAAGAACGGCATATGACGCCAACCGCAAATGCTGTGAGTATCTGGGAAGGTAACCGGCATCATGAATGAAATAAACAGAACCGCTTTATTCGCATTTCTGGCAGCGGAAGCCGTGCTCTACGCTCTCTTCCTGCGCATAGACTTTTTCGGCGGGTCGGCCACACGCTCCGCTCTGTACAAATACGCAGGTATCCTGCTGTGCCTTGTCTGTGCGTCAGTCCGTGCGGTAACGCTCAAAAACACGGCTTCACGGCTCATAGCCGCAGCGCTGTTTTTTACCTGCATCTCAGACTATTTTCTGCTCTTTACCGACTCATACCTGCCCGGAGTCCTCTGCTTCTGCGTTACGCAGACGCTGTACCTGTTCGTGCTCCTGCAGGACAGAGAGCTTAACCTCAAGCTTCGGCACATCGCGCCCGGGCTGGCTCTGTCCGCAGCCCTGCTCATCATCACGAGTCTGATGGGCGAGCCCGATCTCCTGATCGCTGCCGGAGTATTCTACGCATACAGCTTTGTCAGGAACATCGTGCTCGCGCTGTCCCTGTGCATAAAGAAAAAACCTGTGCCGGGGCTCAAACCTTCGATGTTTGCCGTCGGCCTCGTCATATTTGCGCTCTGCGATATCAATGTACTGCTCTACAACCTGCCCTTGCTTTTCGACATACACTCACATCTGCTCATCTCGCTGTTCGATATCATCGGCACGCTGATGTGGGTATTCTACCTGCCTTCGCAGGTCCTGCTGGCACTTTCGGCCAAAAAAAGCTTGACAGACAATCGCGACATTTGTAGAATATAGTTATCGCGACAAATGTAGAAATAGGAGCATACTATGATCTCACAATCATCCTTACCCGATGCAGAGCTGGAGATAATGCAGATCGTCTGGCAGTTTGAGCCTCCCGTGGCACGCAGCGCCATTGAAAAAAAACTGAGCGAACAGAAGCATCTGGCTCCCAGCACTATCCTCACGTATCTCACCAGACTCTGCGACCGCGGTTTCCTGCGCGTTGAGCAGCAGGGCAGGAAAAATCTCTATACCCCTCTCGTTACGAAAAAGGATTATCTCTCGGGCGAAAGCCGCAGGATGCTCGACCGCCTCTTTGGCGGATCGCTTTCCGAACTGGCTGTCTCGCTCTGTGACAGCGGGATAAAAAAAGAGGAGATCGACGCGCTTCGAACCATGTTGGAGAAAGGCAGTTTATGAGCGTTTTTCAAATTATCTGGGGGCTGATCCTTGCATGGCTGCTGGGATCTTCATTTCGCAGGACATGGCGCCTGGAACACGGAATTCCGAATTACTCGGGCTTTACGATTGGAAAAAGCAGAGGAACGGAGACATTTGTCTTTGTTCCGCCTACCGTATTGTTCTGGATCCTTCTGGTCTTTTTTATCATGTATTCAGTATCGCTTGGTATAAAAACAGGCAGCATTCGCTTTGTGGCACTTCTTGCAGAGGTACTGTTTATCCTTAGTGTCTATTTCCCGTTGCTGCTGGTTTGTCTGCCTTTTCTCAGAAAAAGGATCAGCGCCCGTGCCTGTGCCGTTCTTTGGCTAATACCTGCATTTCTGCTTTGGCAGGGAAATATGCTGATCGATACCATGCAGCTTCCCAAACTGACGCTGTTTGTTCCATATCCGATACTTTCGGTGATCGGAATAGTCTGGCTTGCAGGATTCATCATTGTTGAGGGGTTTTATCTTATCTCACATCTGATTTTCAGTTCAGAAGTAAAAAAGCATTCTATGCCCGAGACCGATGAAGAAATACTGAATATATGGGCTCATGAGCAGGAGATTTTGGATTACATGCGTCCGGTAAAACTCCTGCGCAGCGACATTCCCGCACCTTTCTCTATGGGAAGAACAAGATTTAGCCGCTGCACGGTATTACCGAAGCATAAACAGTATTCTCCCGCTGAGCTATCCATGATCTTCAGTCATGAATTGCATCATCTTCAGCGCTGCGATGTGGATACAAAAGCTTTTCTCTGCCTCTGCAAAGCCTTATGCTGGTTTAATCCGTTGGTCTGGATCGCTGCAAAGAAAGCCTCAGAGGACCTCGAACGAAGCTGTGATGAGATTGTAACAGAAAACATGGAAGCATCGGACCGACTCGCATATTCAAAGCTGCTTCTGGATACGGCTGCGCCCGGTCGCGGATGCACCACCTGCTTGTCTGCGGCCGCAGGAACACTTCGATACCGTCTGAAAAGTGTTATGGAGCCGCGCAAGCGTCCTGCGGGCACGATACTGCTCATGGTCGCTCTGTTTTCATGCGTTATGTCCTTCGGTCTTATTTCCATCAGTGATGCACGCGGAAACTTCTCCTCTTTGGTTCTGGCTGATGATATACAGATATCACGCGTCTATGACTCACGAACATACGAAACGATCAGCCGGGATTCTGCCTTGTTGCTCAAAGCACTCGATGCTATCGAACTGGAGCATCTTACCGGCGAGCGCAAACCCGAGTTCAAAAACACCGAGAAACGCTATATTTTTACACTGTCTGACGGAAGACAGGCGACACTTACCGACAGTTACCTCTACTTACAGGATTCCCGTTATGTCAACAGAAGGACCGATCTTTATCTGGTTAAAAACGCCATTGACTGGGAATCCGTTTTAGGTCACACGAAATAACAAAAAGGAGCATTACGCCATGCAATTTGGAATGCCCGATGCGTCCTGGAGACCAAGACCATCGAGGCATTAAAAAAGTCGGTTATGTGGCTCAAGCAGAGGGGATGAGTTCTTCCATCACCCTTCCGATGTCTTCCGCATGATGTCCGTAAAATACGATATGATGATTTCCGCAGGGACGTTTCAGCAGTTCTGAGACGTCCTCTTTAAATTTCACAAGGATCTGCGTACGGCACAGATCCGGTTCGTCGAGATTCTGAAGGATCTCTCCGTCGCTTACAAAATAGTTCTTCAGGTCCGCGGAAAGCCTGAATACCGTGACGGCGCCTTTCTTCAGGTATCCCTTGATCGCCACTCCGGTTCCCGATTCAAAATGGGTATCGAGCTTCAGATCTTCGGTCATCGAGAGCGGGATCGTGCAGTGAGCGAGAACGGCCGTATTGTCCGCAGGCGAGATCCTGGCAGGATTTGCCTGGAACGAGGCCTGTCCG
>JAEEXY010000091.1 GCA_016288005.1 Lachnospiraceae bacterium | reverse complement strand
GGCATATTCTGGGACGGCGCCGAACCCGAACCCGGCGTGTACGATGACGAATACCTCTCCCGAGTCGAAAGGCTCGCGGATATGGCCGCTGCCGAAGATATCCCGGTATTCCTCGACATGCACCAGGACCTGTACGGCGTGATATTTGAGGACGGCGCTCCCGCATGGGCAACTCTTTGTGACGGCTGCGAGCATATACGCACCGGACTCTGGAGCGAATCGTATCTGATAAGCCCCGCCGTGCAGCACGCATTCGACAATTTCTGGCGCAATGCCCCCGCACCCGACGGCGTGGGTATCCGCACCCACTATGTGAACCTCTGGAAGTATATAGCCGGGCGTTTCAGGGACAATCCGTACGTGATCGGCTACGATATCATGAACGAGCCTTTCCCGGGCACCCCGGGAGCGCAGGTGGCAGAGATACTCGGCAGTCTCACTGCCGGCGCAGATACCGGCCGCGGTGACGGTATATCCGGCAGCCCCGCATCAGACGGGTCAGTCTCAGCTGAGCCTGCCGCGTCTCCGTTTGACAATCCCGAAACGGTCGCGGCGGTCGTTGGCGGCATAATGCCGATCACCTCCGCGTTCGAGGAGAACTGCCTGAACCCGTTCTACGATGATGTCGCGCGCGCTGTCAGGAGCGTCGATCCCGACACTCTCATTTTCCTTGAAAGCAATTATTTCGCAAATGCGGGTATACCTTCATCTGTCCGCCCCGCTCAGGACGCTTCGGGCGCGTTGATACCCGGCCAGGTTTGGGCGCCTCACGGATACGATATCATGGTCGATACCGACGCATACGACGAGGGCGGCACGGACCGCGTGACCTTTATATTCGGCAGTCTTTTCGAAACGGCGAAACGCCTGGGTCTCCCGGCCCTGATCGGTGAATGGGGCTGCTACCCGAACGCCTCACCCGCGCAGAAAGCGCAGGCCCGGTTCCTGCTGGATATCTTCAGGGACAACGGCATCGGAAACGTCTATTACGATTTCTCGCATATAAAGGACGGCGGGATACTCGATACACTCGCGCAGGCATAATTCTTGTCTTATTTTTTATGGTGACAGGCACCTTTTTATGCTTTACAATGGTTGACAGGGGCATCGCTCCCGGCCGCAGCTGCGGCATATATCACACTTTCAAAGGAGGAACACATCAGTATGGCAGTTAATCGTTTTGTTCTCAACGGGATCTCCTATCACGGACACGGAGCCATCAAAGAGATTCCCGGCATTATCAAATCAAAGGGCTTCAAAAAGGCCTTCGTTGCATCGGACCCCGATCTGGTTAAGTTCGGAGTTACGGCTAAGGTCACGGACCTTCTTGACGCTGCATCGATACCTTATTCCCTGTACACGGACATCAAACCCAATCCCACCATTGAAAATGTTCAGAACGGCGTAAAGGCATACCACGAGTCCGGTGCTGATTTCATGATCACCATCGGCGGCGGATCCTCCATGGATACCGGCAAGGGCATCGGTATCATCGTTAACAACCCCGAGTTTGCCGATGTTCGTTCTCTTGAGGGAGTCGCTCCCACAAAGAACCGCACCGTATTTACCATAGCTGTTCCCACCACCGGCGGAACAGGCGCAGAATCCACGATCAACTACGTTATCACCGATGTTGAGCGCAAGAGAAAGTTCGTATGCGTAGACCCTAACGACATCCCCGACATCGCTGTTGTGGATCCCGATATGATGAGCTCCATGCCCAAGGGACTTACCGCTTCGACAGGTATGGACGCGCTCACACACGCTATCGAAGGCTACACCACCGCTGCGGCATGGGAGCTTTCCGACACTCTTAATCTCGAAGCCATCAAACTGATCGGCGCGAACCTCAGAAAGGCCGTTGCCAACGATCCCGACGGCAGAGAGGGCATGGCTCTCGCGCAGTACGTTACGGCGATGGCTTACTCTAACGTAGGTCTCGGCATCGCGCATTCCATGGCTCACACACTCGGTGCCGTATATGACACCCCTCACGGTGTTGCGTGCGCCATGATGCTCCCCATCGTTATGGAGTTCAATGCTGAATGCACGGGTGAGAAATTCAAGGCCATTGCCGAGGCACTCGGCGTTGACACCGCCGGCATGGACTGCGCAGCTTACCGCAAGGCAGCCATCGACGCTGTACGTCAGCTGTCCGTAGACGTAGGCATCCCCACCAAGCTCGATAAGCTTAAGGCCGAGGATCTGCCTTTCCTCTGCGAATCCGCAGCTGCGGACGCATGCGCGCCCGGTAACCCGAAGCCCGCGACCATCGCAGATTTCGAGGCTATGTTCCGCAAACTCATGTGATGAGACATAGATCCTGAGATATTGGAAAGACAAGGGGACGGTTCTTCTGTCTGCGAACTAAAGCAGACAGAAGAACCGTCCCCTTGTCTCCGAACCGTCCCCTTGTCTTTTTTTCCCTGTCTTTTTTCCCTTGTCTTACCGTATCCTGATCATCATTTGCTGAGCAGGAACAGCCGTCTTCCTTCCTTTGATTCGCCGGGCCATGAGAAATGGTCAAGTTTCTCAACCGCAAAGCGCTTCCCTATGATCGCGGTCCATTCCTCGTCGGAGATCAGGCTGAGTCTCATGACTCCGTTGTCGAACAGATATCTGTTTTCCCTGACATCCATTCCTCTCTCTTTCGCCGTCTCGGGGGACATATAGAAATTCATTCCGATCACGGCTTTTCCGCCTTTTTTCAGTACTCTTGCGGCATTGTCAAGAATGTCCTCCGCGATCTCGAGCGGTATTACATCGATAACGTTGCTGCATAAGAAAACATCATAGCTCTCATCGGGCTGCGACGCGAGCCATTTCTCGTCGATGGCCTCCGCCTTTATCACATCGCCGACCTTGAAAGCCTCAGCATAAACCTTTAACAGGTCAACAGCGCTCGCTGCCATATCCACAGCGGTAACGTCGGTGCAGCCGAGCTTAGCCGCCACAAGGGCTCCCCAGCCCTGTCCGCAGCCGTAATCGAGAAATCTCCCGTTCTTTGCGACCTGTTCGATCGCGTCATAGAGCTTGGGCGAGGGTACCATATCCTTCCACTCATTGCCCTCGACCGTATCGAGTATCTCCTGTTTTTCCTCATCCGTAGCTCCGAGAGCACTGTCCCAGAACGCTACGGCATCCTCGAAATCTTTTTTCAAACGATCCTCCATAAAATATCTCCCTTCTCTGCCGTGCTTTTCTGATTATACACGGAAACCCTCGTACACAGCAACTTTTTTATGCTACAATATGTGAAACAGATGTTGCTGTTCACAGCTAATCAGTGCTGAGTGCAAAACACAAGTTTACTTGCAGTTTTGTACTTGCACGGATTTCGGATTTTGACCAGAATAAGAGGACTGCTATGGAAATCATCAGGATAAACGATCTGCACGACTGCAGGCTTGAAATGTATACAAAACTCAATGAGGTTCAGCTGAAGCGCTATTACGAGCCCGACGGCGGCGTGTTCGTCGCGGAATCGGAGCTTGTGATCTCGCGTGCCTTAGCGGCAGGGTGCAGGCCGGTATCGTTCCTGGTCGAAGAGAAAAGCTTTGACGGCGGAATACCGGGCAGCCTGATACAGGAGGCTTCCGGATGCTCAGACGCTTTTGACATCCCCGTATATGTTGCCCCTCTCGATGTGATCAACGGCCTGACCGGCTACAATCTGACCCGCGGAGTGCTCTGCGCGATGCTTCGCCCCGGGCTCCCCAGCCCCCGCGAACTGCTCAGGTCCGCCCGCCGCGTCTGCGTACTTGAGGATGTTATGAATCCAACCAATGTCGGCGCGATATTCAGATCCGCCGCGGCACTCGGCATCGATGCCGTGCTGCTGACTCCCGCATGCGCAGATCCTTTATACCGCAGAGCGGCGCGCGTATCGATGGGTACAGTTTTTTCCGTGCCTTTCACATTTTTCGACAGGCATGACGACTATATGGCTCTGCTGGAGGAAGCCGCCTTTACGACAGTTTCCATGGCATTGAAGGAGGGCGCTGTCCCGCTCTCCTCGCCCGAATTAAAAGGACATGAGCGGCTCGCGGTGATATTCGGCACCGAGAGCACCGGCATTAAGGACGGGACGATCGCTGCGTCCGACTATACCGCGGTCATCCCGATGCAGAACGGCGTCGATTCGCTGAACGTGGCCGCCGCATCAGCCGTCACATTCTGGGAGCTGTGCCGCTGAGGTTCTCCGTTTTATCATTAATTTATGCTTTCTTAACCTTATTTGCATGGGAATACGGCACAAAATATGCTATAATCATTACATGCAGCGGCGTTCGGCCGCGTCACGGACATTATCAGAAAAGGAGAAGGAATATGCAGGAAGTATATGATTTCTTAAAAAAATGCGGCACTTATTATCTGGCAACCGTTGAGGGAGATCAGCCCAGAGTCCGTCCTTTCGGCACGGTTGCGGTCTTTGACGGAAAGCTCTATATCCAGACCGGCAAGGTTAAGCCCGTATCAAAGCAGCTCCACGCCAATCCCAAGGCTGAGATCTGCGGCTTTGCGGACGGTGAATGGATCCGCGTTACCGGCAAACTGATCCCCGATGAGAGGATCGAGGCAAAAAAGCACATGCTCGACGAGTATCCAAACCTCCGCGGCATGTACAACGAAAACGACGACAACACCGAAGTTCTCTATTTTGAGGATGCGACTGCGGTGATCAGTTCATTTACCGCAGCACCGAGAGAGATAAAGTTCTAATCTCTTCCGAGTTTTGATTCCTTTTTTGCCAGATACATCCTGTCATCCGCGATCTTAAGCACCTTTTCGGGAGTATCGGCCTCATCGCTGTACGCTGTGCCGTACGCGGCGCTCAATGTGACATTGCCGCCCTTTTTGTTGTGCTCGTTCATCTTATTGACAAAAGCAGCCTCATGTGCATCCACGTGATCCTTTGAAGCGTCGGGCACGATCGCGATAAACTCGTCGCCGCCCACGCGCGCAACGACGCAGGGCTCGGGGAATGCCTCCCGAAGCTTCCTCGCGAGCAGTGTGAGCGCCCTGTCTCCTGTGGCATGCCCGAAGGTGTCGTTCATCATCTTCAGCAGGTTCATATCCACGCTCACGAGCGCATACGGAGACTTGGCGCCTTTGAGCTTATTGAGCTCCTCCTCGGCGCCGCGCCTGTTCAGGATGCCCGTTAGCTCATCCATGTAGGCCATTTTCTCAAAGGCCCTCGCTTCGGCCTCTTTTCGAAGGTTGCCCGCTATCTTTGACATAAAGTCTATGAACAGCGTCAGTACCACGATCAGCGCCGCAAAAGCGATCGAGCTGCTGTATCTGTTGTTGTTGAAACCGGTATAATATTTTTCGACATTATACCGCACCAGTTCTATCGAAGCTACCAGGATGGCCAGCGCAAAGCCAAACGCGAGTCCTTTGTCCAGTCTCTTTGTGACCCGTCTGCGCACCACCGTCAGATGTATGATGAGGATCAGCGTCACTATCATGCATATATGACAGTATCCCACAAAACGCGGCATATGCGCGATATTCGTAAAGTGGAGCGCAAATGCGGCTGCCGCAAACAGGAACTCGATGATAACCCATATATTGAAGAACCACTTAAGCCTGTTGGGGAAGCCTTTTTCCGTGATCCAGTCGGAGAAATAAACCGTGAACGGGATAGTGAAAGTATACAGTGACATATACTCAAACAGGCATTTCTGCGCCATATCGAGATTAAACACGATCAGAAGGTCGGAATTGGCCAGAGTATAGACGCCGATCAGGAACGCGAGCTGCATGATGCAGAACATCTTGAGCGCAGACAGATTTCTGAACGAAAGTATGATCGCGAACACCATGCCCATCGAACCGATAACGATCAGGAACATGCTGATCGCCAGATATATGCGCTCATTGATCAGGAGATCGTTTACCGCGCTGTCGCCGTTGATTATGCTGATCGAAGGTAAGCCGTCAAAGGAATCGTCCTCGGTGACATGAAAAACGATCCTGATCGTTTTTCCTTCGAACTCTTCGGGCAGTCTGACGAAATTCCAGCCGTAGCCCAGCATCTTACCGGCATCGAAGTATTTTTGCCCGTAATTGTAAATATGTTCTCCGTCCACATACACATCGACCATGCTGTGCACGGAGTATATCTCAAGCGTGGGATCCGGGATATCGCATTGGGGAAGGGTTCCGGTCAGTTCAAACACGTCACCGTCGTTGAACGCATCGAATGTGTCGCTTCCGAGCGCCACATTCTCATATAACTTCCCGTGCGCCGCTGCCGTCCATCCGTCTTTGATCTCCTGCTTCTGCAGCGTTTTGTCGCCTCTTCTAATCTCGATCGCAAGGATCGAAATGCTGATAACGGCTATTATCAGGCAGAATATAAATAAATACAGGTTTTTCTTTGGGATCAGCTTCATAGGCGCTCCTGTGGTATAATGTATTCGTCAGAGTTTCATATTACGGATGGATCCCCATAAACGGAGAAAAACATGTGCTGCAGATACTATTTCAGTGAAAACGAACCCGTCTTTAAGGAAGTGCTGGAAAAGGCCCTGGCATCTTCCCTGCGCGAACGGTTCCTGCGCGAATACGCAAAACCCGTCATCACCGAGGGTGAAGTGCGCCCTACCGATATCGCCCCCGTGATCGCGTCCAACAGGAACGGAGAACGCTCCGCGTTCCCGATGAAATGGGGCTTTACGCTGCCCGGCAGCAAAAACGCCATAGTTAACGCCAGAGTCGAAAGCGCCGCCGAAAAGCCGATGTTTAAGGAAGCCTGGCAGCGCAGGCGCTGCATAATCCCGGCCTCATGGTACTTCGAATGGGAGCATTTCACCGCGCCGGACGGAAAGAAAAAGACCGGCGACAAATACATGATACAGCCCCGCGGCAGTCACACGGTCTGGCTGTGCGGACTGTATACGTTTGAGAACGGTCTGCCGGTATTTGCCGTCATAACCCGCGAGCCCGCAGGCGAAGTCAGCAGGATCCACGACCGCATGCCGCTCATACTCCCCGAGGAGCGCATAGACGAATGGATAAGGCCCGAAACCAGGCCGGAGCTGCTGCTCCCCTACGCCCTGACGGACATGGTACCGGAAAAGGTAATATAGCCGCTTATCTGATGATGTCCACGATCTCGCCGATGTACATGTCATGCGGCGCTATGCCGTCATACATGGCCTTTGCGACCGCCTCGGGCATATTCGCGACTTCCAGCTGCTGCCTGTACAGCTTTTTGCAGACCAGTGTCACTTCCGCCTCTTTGAAAGACATGGATTCCCCGGCCTTAACGGGCGCGAGGCCCGAATCCTTCATCTTATCCATATCCCGGCCGGACTTTTTGCCGAGCACGCCGAGTATCTGTCTGTACTCTCCGGGATAAAAACTTACCGTAAAATAATCATTTGCGTCCATGAAATCATGGGTATATCTCGATGTCCTCACATAGACCGTAGCAACAGGCTTTCCCCAGAGGGTGCCGAGCCCGCCCCAGCTGATCGTCATCGTGTTGAAACTGTCCTCTTTTCCTGCCGTGAGCAGCGCCCACTGTTTGTCAAACACGCTCAGGATATCTGTCGTAAACTCCATATCGGTACACTCCTTTCCTTTACCTATCATTTTAATACGTTTTATGAGTCTTGTCAAAAAATCTCCGTATTTGCTTAACCCGGCATTCGAAAAAATCAGGTAACCAAAAGTGACTTCTTTTTTTCATGGTATTATGATACAGTCAGTATTGACAGAACGCAGATCATCTGCGGCAAACAGGGAGAGATCAAAATGAAAAAAACCATCACAAAATCCGTTTTGATGAAACAGTATTTTTCGGTAAACCGGGACCTGATCAAGATCGTGATACCCGTAGGCTTATTCTGCCTGCTCTCGATCGTGCTCGTTCCGAACCCTGCGGTCGGCTGGGGCGTGGCGCTGTTTGTTCTGGCCATTGCCCTGTGCATAGCTTTCAGGCTCAGAAAGCAGGCCGGCTCGGACAATCCAAAGGAAGCGTATTTCAGGCTTTCCACTCTTACGTACAAGGAATGCGTGGATATTTCCGATGACGAGAGCACCGCTTATTCCTGGCAGCTGGAATTCGACAACGAGTACAGACTCACGGTCGCCCAACAGGTTTATGACGAGGCCGAGTCCGGGAAGACTTACTACGTCGCCTTCTATATCAAAACCGGAAAGCCGTTCGCGCTCTTCGACGCGGATCTCTACACCCCGGACGGGATCTTCGAGATACGCAATTCGTAACGGTCAAACCTAAAAAACAGACAATACCGCAAGACAAAAGGGCCGCCCCTAAGGACGGCCCTTAAATTATCCTGTTTACCTTATTCCCAAACGGGAGGATTCTTTACGAAGAATTCGGTGTAATCTGCGAAATCCGTCGAATCGATCCAGCCTGTTACGCCGTTTGACTTAACGCAGATCCTGGTGAAGTTGCCTTCGCCGTCGCGTACGAACTGTACAAGCTTGAACTTCGCGCCCTTCTTCAGGGTTCCGATCTGCTCGCCTGCGTACTCATCGGCATAGAGGGGCATCTTCTTATTGGTCTTGAATGTGGTCTTCACATTGTCCTTATTGGGCTTTGAAGGCTCATCAACAATAACCGCTCTTCCCGACTTAACCTTAAGGTTCATGTTTACTTTGATGTAACCGAGACCGCGTACAAATACATCAGTCTTGATCGTTATGCGGTTCTTTTTCTTCTGACTTACGATACCGTCGGCATCTTCGAGCGTGCAATACTTGCTGATCTTTCCGCCCTTGAACCTGATCAGTGTGTATTCATCCCATCCTTCAACATTCTTGATGACCGCGAGCTCCTTAAGACCGTCCTTCGTGCAGGTATCGATAACTTCGACCGTGATCATGTCCGGATAGAACTGATCTTCCATCTGGATAGCCGCAAGAACGTCCTTGCCGTTGATGGTCAGGAAGCTGAGCTGCATACCATGATCCGTATCCTCGGTATCGTATACGATGGTCTCATCGGTTCCGTCGCCGTCGAGGTCTCCCGTTATGGTGGCCGCCGATGCCTTAACACCGCCGAAGCCCGAAAGCGCTGCGATCACGAATGCGAAAAGCAACGCGGTTAACAGAGATTTGAACACTTTTTTCATAACACTTCACTCCTGTCTTTTATTTGATGTATGTAACATCACTTACGATGCTACTATATCATAAAAGCCAATAGCTGATAAGTATCCAAAAGTTACCTGTTTCTTTTGTCCACGAGCCGAACCTCCTTTTAAGAAGATCATGTAAACTGCGCGATCCGCTTTTTAAATTCTTCCTCCAGATCTTTGACGATGATCAGCCTTGCGGATCTGATCTCAAGCCCGCCCTGGGCAAAATAAAACTTCAGGAAGAAATTGGCGACAAATACCGGACCAAGCGTGATCCTGACCGTCTGCCATTCGCGGTCCATGCCGGTCAGTGTCACTGTTTTCACAAGTTCTTTATTCTGAAATACCGAAACGGGCAGCTGCGCGACATCCGGCTGATCGACCGCTCTTATCACCAGTTCCAGTTCCGGAAGGCATCTGTGGGGCGCGGAAAGCAAGAATGATGTGGAAGCCCCCCGTCCGATCTTTATGCTGCCTGCGTCGAGTTCCGTAATATCCGGACCCATCGCCACCTTCATCATATCGTGAAGGGCGCTGTCCTCCGTCGAAACCGCATCCAGCAGCTCTTTATCGAGGTCAGAGTCTCCTGTCTGTGCGCGGCGGTACGCCTGTGTCCGCATGATAAATCCCAGTATGTTTGCCGCGTTCCGTGCCAGTTCCCCCCTGGTAAGCCTTCCGTTTGCAAGCGACTCGTTAAGGTTGTCGTTATTGGAATTGCTTCCGGCATCACTGCAGACCATGAAAATATCGTTCTGCGCCCTGGCCTGTGACGCAACGTTTGAAATACTGGCTTTGGCGCCTTCCCCGTCATTGCCCATAGCCCACCAGTCGGTCATGACGATCCCTTTAAATCCCCATTCCTTTCTGAGGATCGTTGTGAGCAGATCGTAATTGCTGGCGGAATAGATGCCGTTAACAGGACCGTAAGACGACATGATCGTCATTGCGGGGCCTTCTTTTACCGCTGTTTCAAAGGCCTTCAGGTATATCTCGCGAAGTGCTCTCTCGGACATGATATTGTTGACATTCCGCCTCTTATACTCCTGAGTGTTCCCCGCGAAGTGCTTGATCACACCGAAAACTCCGTACTTATGCAGTCCCCTGATCTGAGCGGCCACGAGCTTTCCGGTCAAAAGCGGATCCTCGGAAAAATACTCGAAGTTTCTGCCGTTCAGCGGGTTCCTGTGGATATTCATACCCGGTCCCAAAAGGGCGTCTATCCTGTGCCGTCTCAGATCGAGGCCTTCCCAATTGAACAGCTTTTCATTTATCTCTTCGCTGAATGTGCAGGCCAGACAGGTTCCGTTCGGGAGGGAATAAGCATGTGTCCCGCAGTCCATTCTGATCCCGCTCGGTCCGTCGGCACAACCCGCAACAGGAATGCCTAAGTCCTTAAGCCTGTCCGTGATACCGCCGAACGCTCCCGCGATACCCGCCGTCACCTTGGGCGAGCTCATTCCCTCGCCGCGGGAGATCGCGCACAGATCCTCATCGGTAAGCTGCTCTATGAACTCCTCCATGGATATCTTTCCCGCTTCAACGTCACTGAGCTTATAGCCCTTATCGCCCACACAGGCATTGGCCTTCGGGAGCCGGTCCAGCCTCTTTTTATTGGGGTCTGCCGTTCTTACGGGCACTTTGTCATAGCTTTTTTCAACAGCGCCGTTAACATACCGGGGGCTCAGGCGCATGAACCCGCGGACCGGCGCGCAGGCCTCTTCGCACTGTGCCGTGATCTTAAGCTCATCCAGAATAAAGCTGCCTGCCTTAACGGCGCTCCTTACATCGCTCCCCACAAAAAAATCATATTCCCCGGGCTCGCACACGTAGGCGGATCTATGCCCGGTGACGCCGCCGTCGTCATATGATGACATCATGTAATCCGGTATCTTAAATTCAAGTTTTTGGCTCTCTCCGGTAGCAAGGAGCGGGGTCTTCCCGAAGGCACAGAGCACCCTGGCAGGTTTTCCGAGGAGCCCCTGAGGCGCTTTCAGATACACCTGTACGACCTCCTTGCCGCTCACCGCGCCGGTATTCTTAACATTTACCGTTATATGGGTTTCTTCACTCTCCCGCTCAAAAGAGCATACATCGATGCTGAAATCCGTATACGACAGGCCGTATCCGAAAGGATAAAGGACTCTGTCCGGAGCAAATGTCTCAAAATAACGGTAGCCTACATAGATATCTTCGGTCTGGAGATTCTCTTTCTCCGACCCGAAATTCGCGGTTGACGGATAATCGCTTATGTTTTCCGCGATGGTATCGGCCAGTTTTCCAGACGGATCGACCTCTCCCGTCAGCACATCAAGAACGGCGTTCCCGCCCTCCTGTCCGCCCTGCCACACGTAGAGAATGGCTGAGGGATTCAGTTCCTTTACCCATTTCATATCTATGATATTGCCGGCATTCAGCAGAACGACGGTCCGCTCAAAAACCGCGCAGACCTTGGTCAGGGCCGCGGTTTCCTCTTTGGTCAGAAGATAGCTGCCCTCTTCGTTTTTGTTGTCCTGATCCTCGCCGGCGGTCCTGCCGATTATGAATACCGCCGTATCTGACTCCTGTGCGGCACTTTTTACCAGA